>JAREAF010000448.1 GCA_029240475.1 Rhodospirillales bacterium
ACATAGCCGATCTCGTCGAAGCCGATGCCCGCGACCACGATGCCCGTCTCGTCGGAGCCCTCGGCCGAGCTCACGGCGGGGTCGATCGCAACGACGATGCGCTTGAAGTCCGGCGCGCTGCGAACGCGCAGCGCCTCGATCTCGGAACGTCGCCAGAGGGCGCCCGCCGCATCCTCCAAGAGCTCGGCCATCAGCTCCTGGCGGCCGACGCGCGTGCCGCCATAAAGCTGCACAACGCCATCGAGGAAGGTCTCGGCCAGATGCGCGCGGTTGTCGAAGGTGGTGCCGCGCGTCACAATCACGCGCCTGTCGGCGAGCAGGCGCCGCACCAGGCGCGTCGGCTTGGGCGTCGTCGTGACCACGCTGCGCGGGTCGTCGCCGAGCCGCAGGCCCAGCATCAGATTGTCCCAGGCCTCGTCATAGCGCCACTTGGCCAGCTCGTCGGCCCAGGCGGTGTCGTGCTGCGGGCCGCGCAGCTGATCGGGCTCCTCCGCCGAATAGGTCGCCGCCACAGCGCCGTTCGCCCAGGTGATGCGCCGCTTCGACGGCTCATAGATGGGACGCCCAAGATGCGCGCCGGCATGGGTGCGGTCGCCCGACCAGCAGACCGCGAGCAGGCCGGATTCGCCCTCGACCATCACGTCGCGCGCATCGGAGGCGGTCTCGGCCACGAGCGCGAGACGCCCGGCGCCGGCCTTCACCCGCTCGCGCAGCCACTCCGCGCCGGTGCGGGTCTTGCCGAAGCCACGGCCCGCGAGCAGCAGCCACACCGCCCAGGTCCCTGGCGGCGGGAGCTGGTTTGGCCGCGCCCAGAAGCGCCAGTCATGCGCCAGGCGCTCGGCCTCCGCCGGAGTCAGGCTCTCCAGGATTCGGCTTCGCTCCGATGCGGTGAGCGAGGCGATCGATTCGGCGAGCGACTGGTTGAAGGAGGCGGTCAATGATGGATGCTTTCCCTCAAGGCGCTCGCTTTGAGCGAATATTTCGAATTTTTCCGCCTCCTCCGGGCCCGCTTGACCCGCCCAATGCGACGGTTCAACGGTCCTGGCACAGCGGCCTTCGGGAGGGCGGCATGACGCCGGGCTGGCTCAAGCGGCTCTACTACCTATTGTTGCGCCTGCCGATGTGGGCGAATGGCCGCCTGTACCGGCTTTGGCGGCAGCCGGCCGAACCGATCCGGGTCCATCTCGGACCGGGCAAGCGCAACTACATCCCGGGTTGGGTCAATCTGGACGCCAACCTCGTCTCCGCTCGACGCGACCTCTGGGCGAACTTGATGGACCCGTTGCCATTTCGCGACGGCTCGGTCGAGATCATCTATTCGCACCATGTGATCGAGCACCTCCCCGACCGGCACCTGCCGACCCACTTCCGCCAGATGTTTCGCGCGCTGCGCCCGGGCGGCGGCATCCGCGTCGGCGGCCCGGACGTCGGCACAGCGTGCGCGAGGCTCGTGGCCGGCGATCTTGGCTGGTTCTCAACCTTCCCAGCCGAACGCAAGAGCATCGGCGGACGCTTCGCCAATTTCGTGTTCTGCGACGGCGAGCACCTGACCGCGCTCTCCGAGAGCTATCTGCGCGAGCTGGCCGAAGCGGCCGGGTTTGTGGAGATCCGGCGCATGCTGCCCTGCCGGGAGTCGGGCCTGGTCGGACGCGAGGTGCTGGACCTCGAATACGAGAACGACTTCGAGCATCCGCACACCGTGCTCATCGAGGCCCGCAAGCCCCGCTGATCCTCGCCGCCAAGATCATCGCTCGCCGGGATCGCCGCCAGCCGGCTTGGCCCCGATCCGGGCGGCGACGCGATCGATGCGGCGGGCGAGCCGTTCGACCGGATCGTCGGCGGGATCGGCGCGCTCCTTCTGTTTCGCATCCGCCTCGCGCTGCAGCTTGGCGCGGGTCACGACCAGGTCGGAGATCCGGCCGAGCAGCCGGTTGACGCGGTCGTCGTAATCAATGGCGCGGGCGTTAGGGCTCATGCGTTTGCCTGTCTTGCGTTTCGATGGAGCCTCGTCGGACGGCTTCGCTTCCGCCAGCTCGGCCCGCTTCTGCGCCGCCAAGAGGCGCTTGAGCTGCAGCTTCGCGATGCGGATCTCGGCGTCGAGGTCCGTGACCGAGATGCGCTCCCAGAGATGGCGCTCCTCCTCCGCGATGCCCTCGTCATAGAGCGAGGCCTCGTCCGGTCGGACTGACGCCAGTCCCGCCGAGGCATGCAGCCGGCACAGAGGTTGCCCAGGGGCCGCCGGATTGCGACAGGGAGCGCCCTCGCGGGTCAGGGCGGCGCACGGCCGGTTTTCCTCCGAGACGGTCGGCTTCGCCACTCGAGCACCCTTCGCGATCTATGAGGAACCGGCGCTCGCGGCACACGAGCCGGCGCCTGAACGGCCGGCCGTTGCCGGGGCATTGCGCGCTCGCGGATGAAAGCCGCAGCCGCACTCGCCTCCGACGGTGCCAGCGATATGCCACGATTTGCGCGCAACGCGAAGCGCGCCGGTGTTACGCCGTGAGAGCTTCGCTCCGGACCGAATTTCGGGCGGCCTTGCGACGCCTTTCCGCGCCAGCCGTTTGGCACGAGTTGGAGCCATGGAGCAGGCAATTGACGCACCACGCTGATCTCACCCCTTCGACCCGCCCGGTGGCGGTGATCACGGGAGCCTCGGCAGGGGTTGGCCGCGCGACCGCCCTCGCCTTCGCACAGAGGGGCTGGCGGGTGGCCTTGCTGGCGCGCGGCCGCGACCGGCTGGAGAGCGCAAGATCGCAGGTCGAGGCTGCGGGCGGCGGCGCCCTGCCGATTCCCACCGATGTCGCCGATGCCGACGCGGTGTTCGCCGCCGCCGATCGGGTCGTGGCCGAGTGGGGCCGGATCGATGTGTGGGTGAACAATGCCATGGCGACGATCTTCGCGCCCGCCGACCGCGTTTCGCCCGCCGAGTTCGAGCGCGTGACGCAGGTGACCTATCTCGGCCAGGTGCACGGCACGCTGGCGGCGCTCAAGCAGATGCGGCGTCAGGGGCACGGCACGATCGTGCAGATCGGCTCGGCCCTGAGCTATCGCTCGATCCCGCTGCAATCGGCCTATTGCGCCGCCAAGTTCGCCGTGCGCGGCTTCACCGATTCCTTGCGCAGCGAGCTGGCGCATGAGGGCAGCCCGATCCGTCTGACCATGGTGCAGCTCCCCGCCGTCAACACGCCGCAATTCGACTGGGCGCGCAGCCGCCTGCCCAGGCGGCTGCAGCCCGTGCCGCCGATCTTCCAACCCGAGCCGATCGCCGAGCAGATTCTCTGGGCGGCCGAGCACGCACCGCGCGAGCTGTGGGTGGGCGGCCCGACGCTGCAGGCGATCCTCGGCACCATGGCATTGCCGGGCTGGCTGGATCGCGTCGCGGCCCGGCGCGCCTGGGACGGCCAGATGACGGAGCGTCCGGCGCCGGATGGTGCGGACGGCAACTTGTTCGAGGCGCCAACGGGCGATCCGGGCTCCCACGGCCGCTTCGACCCTCGCAGCCGCGCGAGAGTCTTTGCCGCGCG
>JAREAF010000449.1 GCA_029240475.1 Rhodospirillales bacterium
CGCATTTGCCTCTTGCTCCTCAACGATGATGGCGGCCCGCGAGGCGGGCCAGGGTGAAGGCCGCGGCGTTGATCAGCACCACCAGCGCGATCAGGATGAGTCCAAGCGCGAGGGCGAGGCCCAACTCTCCCTTGCTGGTCTCGAGCGCGATCGCGGTCGTCATGGTGCGGGTCACTCCGGCGATGTTGCCACCGACGATGAGGATCGCGCCCACTTCCGCCGCCGCTCGGCCCAGCCCGGCCAGCACGGCGGTCAGCACGCCATAGCGCCCATCCCAAAGCAGAGTCGGAACTGCGCGAGCGCGGCTGACGCCGAGGGATACGAGCTGCTCGCCATACTCGGCCCAAAGATCCTCGACCGTTTGGCGCGTCAAGGCGGCGATGATCGGCAGGACCAGGACGGCCTGGGCGATCACCATCGCCGGCGGAGTGAAGAGCAGTCCGAGCTCGCCCAGCGGGCCCGCGCGCGACAGCAGCAGATAGACCGAGAGGCCGACCACCACGGGCGGCAGACCCATGAGCGCGTTCAGCAGCACGATGAGGGCGCTTCGGCCCGGAAATTGTCCGAGCGCGACCCCGGCGCCCAAAGGCAGCCCGATCAGCGCGGCCACGGCCACCGCGCTAAGGCTGACGGTGAGCGAGACCCCCACGATCTGCCGCAGCTCGGGATCGGCTGAGAGTACGAGCGCCAGCGCTGCCTCGAACGCGTTCATGGCAGCAGTATGCAATAATTGCGAAGTCAGGCTCATTCTGTAAAAATTGCAGGTCGCTGCCGTTTGGTGTAGGCCATGCCTGACTTCATGACGACCTCCGAACTGGCCGAGTACCTGCGCATCAAGGAGCGGACGGTCTACGAGCTGGTCCGCACCAGGCGTATCCCGTGCAGCCGGGCGACCGGACGCCTCCTGTTTCCCAGGACGCTGATCGAGACCTGGGTGCGCGCGCGGGTGGATTATGAGGGGCCGGCTCTGGAGCCGCCCCCGCCCGTGATCGCCGGCAGCCATGACCTCTTGCTGGAATGGGCCGTCCGGGAATCCGGCTGCGAGCTGGCGCTGATGTCGGGCGGCAGCTTGGACGGGCTCCGGCGCCTGGAGGCGGGGCAGGCGCTTGCGGCCGGCCTGCACCTGATCGATCCTGCGAGCGGGGAGTACAACGCCGCTTTCCTGCGCGCTTCGGTGCGCTTTGCCGATCTGGCTCTGATCCACTGGGCTTGGCGCGAACAGGGCCTGATCACTGCGCAGCGCAATCCGAAGAAGCTGAAGGGGATCGCCGATCTCGCTCGGCCCGACGTCACTGTCGCGCGCCGGCAGGAGGGCGCGGGCTCCGAGCTGCTCCTCAGGCACATGCTGGAGCAGGCCGGGATGTCCGACCGGGCGCTGACATGCGCAACGCCGGTGGTGCGGACCGAGAGCGACGTTGCCGCTGCGGTTCTGGACGGCAAAGCCGATTGCGGCCTCGGAATCGCCGCCGCCGCCCGACGCCACCGCCTCGGATTCATCCCGCTGCACCGCGAGCGTTTCGACCTCGCCATCGGTCGCCGGGACTATTTCGACGAGCGGGTCCAGCGTCTGATGTGGTTCACGCGCAGCCCCGCATTTTCGGAGCGCGCCGCCGCTCTCGGCGGCTACGAAGTCTCGGAGTGCGGACGCATTCTCCAGGCCGGCTGAGTGCAGGCGTCTCACAGAGCGTAGAACGCGCCGGCGACCAGCAGCACGAATTCCACCGCGGCGATGCCGCAGGCCAGGCGCAGCGCCAGGCAGCTGCGTTGCCGATGTGCCGAGCGCAAACCTTCGAGCAGGCGCAGCGCATCCCTCTCGGCACGGTCGTAATCGATCATTGATCCCCCTCGGAAAGTCGCGTGCTACCGTCCCCGCGCGTAGGTACCTACGCGGGTGGTGGCCGATCGCCACGTCCGCGGGTGGCGTCGGCGGCTTTGGGGGGAGATCCCCGAAGTCGGTTCCGGCGGTTGCCGCCGCCGGGCCCCCGCCCGAAATGCAAGCGGAGCGAGAAAATCCTAATAGATCTGCACTGAATGTCAATCGGTCGAGAACAAACGCACCACCGACTTCAGTTCGGGCGGCAGTTCGTCAGGCGCGGCCTCGCCGGGCGGGCGCGCCGCGATCAGATCGTGCAGGGCGATGGCGGTTTCGAGGAAGCGGGGCGGGGACAGCTGCACCCGCTCCGCCCGCAGATGTTTGAACAGCGCGCGTCCCATCCGGCGCAGCAGTTCGCGGTCGAGCGGGCCGCCGGCATTCCGGCCGCTTGGCGTGGCTTCGGGCGGCAGCAGGTCCTGGGTCCGGCAGCCCAGCGCGTTCGAAAGCCGCTCCATCCACTCCACCGTCAGCCTGCGTTGTCCACGCTCGAGCTTGCTGATCTGCGAAGCGGTGGTGCGGCTGCGGAGCGCGAGTTCCTCCACCGTCAGGTTCCGGAGGCGGCGCCATTCGCGTACACGATTCATAGTTGAAATTCTCCCCGGTATGCCCGATTGACGGAATACCCATTTCGGATAACTATAGTCCAAATCGAACAATCGCTGCAGGTCGCGCTGGCCGGGGCGGCGAAGATGTTACGACGGAGAGGCGAAGGCATGTCGCGTCCATTAGCAAACGAGTATGCAATGAGGGCTGCGCAGGCAGCGGAGGGCGCCGGCGGCGATGCCGGCCTCGCGATGGCTCCTCGAGCCTGCGATCCCCACCCGCCTCATGCGCGCCGCGCGATCCCGGCCCTTGCCCCCCTGTGCCGGGATCGCTTGCGCCCCGAGGCGCCGTTGAAGGCGCTTCGGGGCGTGCGGCCCGCAGCTCTACGCCGGCCGGCGCGGCAGGTCGAAACGCAAGCTCTGGGCGAACAGGACATGCTCGACGCCGCGCCGGATCTGGAGGAAACGAAGTCGCGCCTCGCCGAGGCCGCGGACGCCCTGCGGCGTCTCAGCATGAACGGGATCAAGCCGAGCGCCTTGCGCTCGCAATGGCCGGACGTCGTGCATCGCGCCGAGGAGGCCTATGGCTGGACGGCCGAGCGCATGCGCCCGCCACGTCCGAGCCCGGCGCAGATCACCCGCATGGACGAGGCGATCCGCTGGCTGCTCTGGCTGGACGGCGAGGAGCGCAAAATCGTCTGGGCGCGCTCGATGGGGCTGTCCTGGCGGCGCATCGAGGATCTCGACGGCCGCTCCATCCGCACATTGCAGAATGTATTCGCGGCGGCGCTGCGTCGCATCTTGGCGCGCCGCTCCGGTTCCTGACGTCCTCCTCGATCGCGAGTTCGCAGGGCGCGCGCGTCATGCGCGCCTTTGCGCCGGCGCCGCGCGCGCATGTTCTGCGAGCCCCATTCCGACGTAATGAAAAACCGGCCAGACCGGTTGTTTTTCTGTTTCGGATTGCGCGAAAATCGGGTACAACCGGTGTCACGCTGGCGCGAGGCGCATGCGGCGCTGTTCAAGGCTCCGCGCTGCCCACGACCCGCGAAATCCGCGCAATCTGCGAACGCTCCACGACCAGCTCCTGCTCCGGGCGGAACTGGCGCA
>JAREAF010000450.1 GCA_029240475.1 Rhodospirillales bacterium
GAGCCGCTCGCTGACCTGTGAGGAGGTGGCTGCGACCGAGCTGTGGAAGGCGCCGATCAGCGCCGCGACCTTCTGCTGCTCGATGAGGCGTTGCGCTTCGGCCGCCCCGATCTCGGGAGAGCCTTGGTGATCCGCCGCGACGATCTCGATCTTCGCGCCACCGAGCCCCGGAAGGCCTTCAGTCTTTGCGAGCGGCAGGTCGACGTCCCCGGGCTTGCTGTTGATGATCTCGACAGCGAGACGGATGCCGTTGAGCGTGTCCTCGCCCGACTTCGCCACCTGGCCGGATAACGGATAGAGAGCGCCGATGCGGACGGGATTCGCGGCCCTCGCGCCACGGGGCAGGCCTGCAAGGCCGAGAGCGGTGGCGCCGATCAAGAAGCTTCTTCTTTTCATGACTTTCCTCCCTGTGCGATAGCGCCGCTGCCAAGCTACTTTCCGATGGCCGCCATGCCTTAGACCAAGTCACGCTGCGCTCCATTCGGCGCTCCGGGCGCCTGCTCGGCCGGTATCGGAAGACCGAAAGATCGCCGCTCACCCGCCATAGACGCCGTTTTCGAGGACACCGACGTGTTCGAGCTCGATGCGCACCGTGTCGCCCTGCTTGAGGAATATCTCGCGGAACCCACCGACGCCGAAGGGAGTGCCGGTCGCCACCACGTCGCCGGCGCGCAGGGTCGCGCGCGCGGTGATGAACTCGATCAAGGTGAAGGTGTCGTAGACCATCAGGCTGGTATCGGCGTCCTGCATGATCTTGCCGTTGAGGGTCGTCTGGAGCCTGAGCCGGTGCAGGTCCGGAACGGCCCGGATGCTCGCGATGCCCGGTCCGAGCGGCGACGAGCGGTCGAGGTTCTTCGAGGCGAACCAGTCAACGATGCGATTTTTGCCGAGCTCGACCCATTGCAGGTCGCGGGCGGTGGTGTCGTTCAGGATGGTGACTCCAGCGACGCAGGTCTTGGCCTCGTCGCGTGACACGCGGGTCGCATCCCGGCCGATCACGACCGCCATCTCCCCTTCGTAATCGAGCTGGTTCGAGACCGGTGGGATGACGATCGGCTCGCCCGGACCGACGAGCGCGGTATAGGTCTTGTTGAAGATGATCGGCTGGCTCGGTACGCTGAGGCCTGCCTCCTCCGCGTGCTGGCGGTAGTTAGCCCCAACCGCATAGACGAGCCCGCCGGGATCGATCGGCGGCCCGACGCGGAGGTTGGCGCGAGGGTGCGTCGGAAAGCCAGCCGGCGCGTCCATCTCCGGGTCCCAGCCGGTCGGGTGCTCGGCAAGGAAGCTCGCGATGGTCCAATAGCGAGGCGAGAGGTCCGCCACGGCGTCGCCGGTGAGGAGACCGGGGCGAAGGACGTTCTGTCCGCCTTCGGCGAAGGTGACGAGCATGGCTCCCACGGCTTTCTCCCCTTTAGGCCGGGGCCCCGATCTCCGGCCTGGCGTAGCTCAAGGGTGCGCCGTCGAGCCCGACCTGCACATCGACGAGGCCGCCGCAGCTCAGGCACACGAACTGCCGAAGCTTGAAACGGCCGCTGTCGTAAGCCTCGCCGCGAACCGGCCCGGCGGCCCAGAGCGGCGCCGCCACGAACCCGAGATGCTTGAGCAGATTGTCGCCGGTCCCGCAGTGGCGGTGGCCGCACTGGGGGCAGAAGACGGAATCCTTCTCCATATCGACGACGAGCGCCGGCCCGATCTCGGCCCGTCCGCGCCCTTTGTAGGATACATACGCCCCGTTGGCATCGATCTGTTGGTTCGATTGACGCCGCTTGGCGCGGATGTCGCCGCGTCTGCGCTCCGTCGCCGCGAGATCGGCCGAGCCGTCGCGCGCGAGGACGACCCCGTAGATCTCCGCGGCCGCCTGGGGCGAGATGGCGCCGCGGGCGAGATCGTCCGCGACGCGCGCCGGATCGCGCAAGAGCGGGTCGCCGTAGCCGCCCCCGCCCTGCCAGCTGTGGTACCAGACGTCGCCGGCGAGGATTGGGCTACGAGTGTGCTTGCAGATGAGCCACTCGAGCTTACCGTCGATCTCTTTCAGCCGGTCCGGCAGGGGCGAGCCCGCTTCGATACGCTTGGCGATGTCGGTGTCGACGACGCGCGCGATCGAGATCGCGGACCCCGGCATCCCGCCCGCGATGCCGATGCCGTTCGGCATCTCGGCGCCGGTGCCCGCGAACAGGCCTTCGAGTTCGCCGGTGGGCGCGTCGTAGATCGTATAGGCAAGCTCGCCCGACCGTCCGCCGCGGAATTTCCCCGGTCCGCCGGAATCCTGAAGATGCCGACGGAAGAGATAGAGGACCGGGTACTCAGCTTCTTGGTCCTCCACATTCGGCATGTTCGGCGTGGTGTTGAACACGATACCAGCCGTATCGACGCCGTCGCGGTCGCAAGAGGCGCCGCCACCGCCGCCGAAATGGCTCATTTCGGTCGCTGCGAACGCGAAGCCGTGCTGGCTTGTGCCCGCGAAAATCGGCGCCATCGAGGTTCCGGACCAGACCGCCATCGCCTCGTGCCCATATTTCTCGCTCGCGAGCACCATCTGCGACAGGCAGCGCCAGACGGCATCGATCGTGACGATGACGGCGGAGATCGTCGCCATGGCGCAGGGCGCCGGGTAAGCGCAGTTATTCACCGTGCCGACGTCGCTCACGATATCCATGCAGTCGCGCACGCCACGGTTCCACGGGATATCCCAGCAGAGATTAAGATAGGTCGCGGTCAGGCAGGCGGCCTGAAGCCCGGCGTAGGTGCAGTTGATCAAGCCGCGCGCGTTCGGACTCGTCCCCGTGAAGTCGAACTTCAGGCGCCTGCCGGTTTTCGTGGTAGTGCAGACTATTTGGTAAATCTTGGGATTGTGGCCGTCGTGGTCGATGTACTGCACCTCGCGCCACTGCCCGTCGGGCAGCTCCGCGAGCCGCGCCTCGAGCTTCTCGCGCGCGTAGTCGATGTACTGCCGCATGGCGGCCTCGACGGTCTCCTCGCCCCACTGCTCGTACAGCTCGAGGACGCGCCGCCGACCGCTGTTGAGCGAGGCGATCTGGCCCTTCACGTCGAGCGCCACGAGCGGGTCACGGACCTGGTTACGAATCCAGCGCAGGATGTCCTCGCGCACCACGCCGCGCGACGCGATCTTGACGGGGGGCATCCGCAGGCCCTCCTGGTGCGTGTCGACGACCTTGATCGAGAAGCCACCCGGATCCATGCCGCCGTTGTCGAGCTGGTGGCCCGAGGCGCCGACCCAAGCGACGAGCTTTCCCTCAAAGAAAACCGGCGCGACGGTTGCGATGTCGGGGTGGTGGATAGCTCCGAGATAGGGGTCGTTGCAGATGAAAATGTCGCCGTCCTCGATTGCCTCGCCGGGGCCGATCGATCCGATCGTGCTCTTCACGATAAGCGGCAAGACGTTACCTTGCGTCACGATGTACGGCCCAACCGAGACGAGCGAGCCGTCGGCCAGCATGACGGCGGCGGCGGCGTCGTTGCCGGTGATGAGCACGTTCGAACCCGAACAGCGCATGTACTGG
>JAREAF010000048.1 GCA_029240475.1 Rhodospirillales bacterium
TACCGACCGATGCCCAGCCCGCTGCGCGGGACCGACATCTGTTTCCTCGACGATCTGTTCGTCCTACCCGAGGCGCGCGGGGCACGGCTGGGCGAGGCGCTGATCCAGGCCGTGGCCGAGGAAGCGCGGCGGCAGGGCTGGCCCGCCGTGCGCTGGATCACCGCGGAGGACAATGCCCGCGCCCGCCGCCTCTACGACCGGGTGGCGAAGAAGACCCACTGGGTGACCTACGAGATCAGGCCATGAGCAGATTCTATCGCGGCACTCTGGAAGAGATGCTGAAGCGGACGGTCGGCCATGACGAGCGCTGGGCGGTCGCTTTCAGGCACGGGACCCTGGAGCTCGGGCTCTATGCCCCGCGTGGCGACGACCCGCAAAAGCCGCACGAGCAGGACGAGGTCTATGTCGTGATGCAAGGGCAGGGCACGTTCGTCGTCGGCGAGGAGCGCCACGACTTCGGGCCGGGCGACACGCTGTTCGTCCCCGCCGGCGCGGTGCATCGGTTCGAGGGCTTCACGCCCGATCTCGCGCTGTGGGTGGTCTTCTACGGGCCCAAGGGCGGCGAGAAGGCGTGACCGCGATGGGCCTCTCCTTGCGCGAGCGCTTCGACTGGGGCGCACGGACCTATGTCATGGGCATCCTCAACGTGACGCCCGATTCCTTCTCGGGCGACGGGCTGATCCAGGGTGCCGATTGGGTCGCGCGCGCCGTCGAGCAGGGCATGGCGCAGGTCGCCGAGGGCGCGCACATCCTCGATGTCGGAGGCGAGAGCACGCGCCCCGGCGCCTCGCCGATCCCCACCGATGAGGAGATCCGGCGCGTCGTGCCGGTGATCGAGGGCCTGGTCGCGCGCACCGACCTGCCGGTCTCGATCGACACCTCGAAGGCCGAGGTGGCCCGCGCCGCGCTCGATGCCGGGGCCGCCATCGTCAACGATGTCTGGGGCTTCCGTCTGGACCCCGAGCTGGCCGCGCTCGCCGCCGAGCGCCGCTGCCCGGTGATCCTCATGCACAACCGCAGCCGGCCGCAGGATGCGCGCTTCGAGGAACGGCTGGGCGGGCGCTATGTCGGCGCGCGCTATGACGACCTGCTGGAGGATGTGTCGCGTGAGATGATGGAGCTGGCCGACGCCGCCATGGCCGCCGGGGTCGCGCGCGAGCAGATCATCCTCGATCCCGGCATCGGCTTCGGCAAGACGGTCGAGCAGAATCTGATGCTGATCCGCCGCTTCGACCGCTTCAAGCAGCTGGGCTTCCCGACCCTCTGCGGCCCGTCGCGCAAATCGTTCATCGGCTACACGCTCGACCTGCCGCCCGAGGAGCGGGTCGAGGGCACCGCCGCCGCCGTCGCCATCGCCATCGCGCGCGGCGCCGACATCATCCGCGTCCATGACGTCAAGCCCATGGCGCGGGTGGCGAGATCATCCACGCAATCGAGATTCCGTACGAACCCGCGCCGCTTGCGCGCTTCGCGCGTTTTGCGCGGCAGCCTTATGCGGCGCTGCTCGACAGCGCCCGGATCATGGACCGGTTCGGCCGCTATTCCTTCCTCGCGGTCGATCCCTTTTCGGTGCTGGAGGCCAAGGACGGGCGCATCGCGCTCGACGGGCGGAGCTTCGCAGGGGACCCGTTCGAGGTGCTGAGCGAGCGGCTCGCGGCCTTCCCGCTGACGCACCGCGAGGGCCTGCCGCCGTTCCAGACCGGAGCGGTGGGATTTCTCTCCTACGATCTCGGTCATCACCTCGAGCGGCTGCCGCGCCCGCGCGCGGACGACATGCGCTTTCCCGATCTCGCTCTCGGCTTCTACGACGTGATCGCCGCCTGGGACCATCGCGACCGGCGCGCATTGGTGCTGTCGAGCGGCTGGCCCGAGCCCGATGCGGCGGGGCGGCGCAAGCGCGCGGTCGCGCGCGCGGAATGGCTGGTGGAGCAGCTTTCCCGCGAGATCTCCGACGCGCAACCGTTGGCACCACATGCGGCGCCGGCGATCGAGTCCGGCTTCTCCCGCCCGGACTATGAGCGCGCGGTGCAGCGGGTGATCGACTACATCCTCGCCGGCGACATCTTCCAGGCCAACATGACGCAGCGCTTCCGCGCGCGCATACCGGAGGGGCTCGATCCCTTCGCGCTCTACCGGCGGCTCATGGCGATCAACCCCGCGCCCTTCGCCGCATACCTGAATTTCGGCAAGACGGTGATCGCCTCGGCTTCGCCCGAGCGGTTCCTTAGCTTGCGCAACGGGTGGGTGGAGACGCGGCCGATCAAGGGCACGCGCCCGCGCGGCCCGACGCCGGAGGAGGATGAGCGGCTCGCGGCCGAGCTCGTCGCGTCCGAGAAGGACAATGCCGAGAACGTGATGATCGTCGATCTCCTCCGGAACGACCTCTCGCGCGTCTGCCGCGACGGCAGCGTGAATGTGCCCGAGCTCTGCGTGCTGGAGACTTACGCCACCGTGTTCCACCTGGTCTCGACCGTGGTGGGCGAGATGCGGCCGGGGCTTGGCGCGGTCGATCTGTTGCGCGCCTCCTTCCCCGGCGGCTCGATCACCGGCGCGCCCAAGATCCGCGCGATGGAGATCATCGCCGAGCTGGAGCCGACGCAGCGCGGCCCCTACTGCGGCAGCGTCGGCTGGTTCGGCTTCGACGGCGGCATGGACACCTCCATCACCATCCGCACCTATGCGATCAAGGACGGCTGGGCGACGTTCCAGGCCGGCGGCGGCATCGTCGCCGATTCCGATCCGGCCGCCGAGTACGAGGAATCGCTGGCCAAGGCGCGGGCGCTGATCGCGGCGCTGCAGCCGCCGCGGCACCCCTAGTCGCCCGCGAACGCCGCGTCGACCGCATCGGCGAGCTCGGCCAAGGTGGTGAAGTGGTGGTCCGGTTCGACGCGCTCGGCTCCCGGCGTCGCGCCGGAGCCTTCCTGCCCCTTGCGACGCTCGATCCAGCACACCTCGAAGCCGAGCCGCTTGGCGACGCCGATGTCGTGGTATTGGCTCTGCGCCACATGCAGAAAATCGCGCAGGCCGTAGCCGTGCACGCTCTGCCGACCGCGCATATAGGCGAAGACCTGCGGGTCGGGCTTGTTGCAGCCGACATCCTCGGCGGTGACGGTGTCGTCGAAGGGGGAGCCCAGGGTCCGGGCGAAATGAGAGAGCGCCCAATTGCTGGAATTGGTGACCGCGACCAGCCGGAACCGCGCCCTCAGCCGCTGCAGCGCCTCGGCCGAGTCCGGGAAGGCGGGCCAGTCCGGGATGGACAGCCGGAAGCTCTCCGCCGCCTTCTCGTCCTCCGGCAGGCCGAGCCGTGAGGCCATCTGGCGGAATATGGGCGCCATCATCTCAGGGAAGGGCAGGTTCGGCGTGAGGCCGTGCTGGCTGTGCTCGGCCTCGGCATAGGCCTCCAGAATGGTCCGGTCCTCCAACCTCATTCCATGACGCTCCGCCACCCGCCGGACGTAGCGCAGGATGCCCGTCTCGAAATCGATCAGCGTGCCTACCACGTCGAAGCTGAGGATGCGGCGGTCCTTGATCGCCATGCGCGTCTCCCCGTTATGTGCGAGAGCTACGCTTGCGGAGGCGCGCGCGCTCCGCTTGGCCTCCAGCCTAAATTTCGTGCGCGGTTTGATGTGGATCAAATTCCTTTGGAGCGATTCGCAGATGCTGGAATTCTAAATGCTTCTTGGGATGCGCTCACATGGACCAGACCCTTTCCTCGGCTCGGCAGAACCGATCAGCGTCGCGGACGATTCGGCATTGCGAAGCGGTGGCGGTGGTTTCCGCCCCACCGGCCGCCCTGTTCGCCCGCCTCGACGACCAGACCCGCCTTGGCGGGCACATGGAGAAATCCTCCATGATGATGGGCGGGGGCCGGATGACCTACGAGTTCGACGAGGGCAGGGGCCAAGTCGTCGGGTCCCACATCCGGATGGGGGGCAGCGCCTTCGGCCTCAAGCTCTTCGTCGATGAAGTGGTGACCGAGCGCGAGCCCCCGCGGCGCAAGGTCTGGCGCACGGCGGGCAAGCAGCGGCTGATTGTGATGGACGCGTACGAAATGGGGTTCGAGATCGAGCCCAAGGATGGCGGCTCCCGCCTGAAAGTCTGGATAGACTATGAGCTTGGACGAGGGCTCGGCCGCTGGCTCCCGGCGCTCGCCGGGATGTATGCGCGCTGGTGCGTCGGCCGAATGGTGGAGGATGCCGTGGCCGTCTTCGGCAAGGCGGGGGAGCGGGCCTGATCTAAGCGCGCCCGCGCCCCAGCGCCAAGCGCGTCCCGCCGATTGCGGTTGCGAAGAAGAGCAGCGTCGCCGCCGCGACGATCGAGGGGCCGGACGGCGTGTCCAGCCACCAGGAGGCGGCAAGGCCCAACAGCACGGCGAGAACGCCCATGAGCGCGGCGAGCGCGGCCATTCCTTCCGGCGAACGGGCGAGCCCGCGCGCGGCGGCGGCCGGGATGATCAGGAGCGCCGTGACCAGCAGCACGCCGACGATCTTCATGGCGACGGCGACCACCAGCGCGATCAGGAGCAGATAGGCCAGCTTGGCGAGCGCCACCCTTTTGCCCTCGGCGCGCGCCAGCTCCTCATGCACGGTCAGGGCCAGAAGCGGGCGCCAGATCAGCGCGAGCCCGACGAGCGCCGCGCCGCCGCCGATCCAGATCCAAGCGAGGTCGCGCGCGTCGATCGCCAGCACGTCGCCGAAGAGATAGGCGAAGAGATCGGTCCTCAGACCCTGCGTGAGCCCGATGGAGATCAAGCCGAAGGCGAGCCCGCCATGCGAGAGGATGCCCAGCAGCGTGTCGCTGGCCAGCCGCTGGCGTACCTGCAATCCCGCCATCAGCAGCGCCGCGACGATGGCGGTCGCCGCCACCCCGAGCGTCGGGTCGATGCCGAGCAGGAACCCGAGCGCGATGCCGAGCAGCGCGCTGTGGGCGAGGCTGTCGCCGAAATAGGCCATGCGCCGCCACACGACGAAACAGCCGACCGGCCCGGCCACCAGCGCCAGCCCGATGCCGCCGATCGCGGCGCGGAGGAGGAAATCCTCGATCATGGGTGAGGGTGCGGGTGACCGCCCGCCTCGCCGATGGGCAGCACCTCGCCCGCCAGCGCATGGGCGTGGTCGTGGTGATGCACATAGACCGCCAGCCGCTCGGCGGCGCTGCCGAACAGCGCCCGGTATTCCGGGTGGCGCGTCACCGCCTCCGGGTGGCCGGCGCAGCAGACATGCGTGTTGAGGCAGACCACCTGGTCGGTCGCCGCCATCACCAGATGCAGGTCGTGGCTGACCATGAGGACGCCGCAGCCGCGCCTCTTGCGGATGCCGTCGATGAGGTCGTAAAGCGCGATCTGGCCGCCGACATCGACCCCGCGCACGGGCTCGTCCAGGACGAGAAGGTCGGGGTCGCGGAGGAGCGCGCGCGCGAGCAGCGCCCGCTGCAGCTCGCCGCCGGAGAGGGCGTGGAAGGGATGTCGCGCGACATGCGCGGCCCCCACCTCCTCGAGCGCGGCCTGACGCCGCGCGCGGGTGGTCGGGCCGGCGAGCGCGAGGAACCGGTCGGCCTGCAGCGGCAGCACCGGGTCGCGGTCCACCTGCTGCGGCACATAGCCGATCTTGAGATTCGGCCGGCGCAGGATGCGGCCCTCGTCCGGCCGCACCAGCCCGAGCAGGACGCGGACGAGGCTCGTCTTGCCGGCGCCGTTCGGGCCGATGAGCGTGACGATCTCGCCCGGGTGCACCGCGAGGTCGATGGAGGCGAGAACGGTGCGGCCGTCGAGCGCGAGGCTGACCCCCTCGGCCGCGATCAGCGGGGCGTCAGGTCCTTGCATCACGGCCTCTCTCGCGGCAGTTTGGGCAACGCCCGGCCAGCTCGATGACCGGCCGCTCGACGGCAAAGCCGGCGGCCTCGGCGCCGCTGCGGATCGCCCGGTCGATGCGCCGGTCGTCCAGCTCCGCCGCCGAGCCGCAACCGGAGCAGACCAGGAACTGTCCGATATGGTCGCGGTCGGGATGCGCGCAGCCGATATAGGCGTTGAGGCTTGCGATTCGGTGCACCAGCCCGTGCGCGATCAGGAAATCGAGCGCGCGGTAGACGGTCGGCGGCGCGACGCGGCCGCGCTCGCGGCCCAGCCGCTCGAGGATCGTGTAGGCGCCGACGGGCTGATGGCTGCGCCAGACCAGCTCGAGCACGCGGCGGCGGATCTCGGTGAGGCGGGCTCCGCGGCGCGCGCAGAGCCGCTCGGCGGCCTCAAGCGCCTCCGCCATGCAGTCGGAATGATCGTGCCCTTTCGGCCGAAAGGCGATGCGGCGGCTCCCCGCTCTGGTCACGGGCGCTGATCCCATGCAATGTTATAGTGTAACATCCGCGACCGAGCTTAGCAGGAGACGCTGCGGTGACGCAAATGGCACGGCTGTTCGGGGGGATGCTGTCGCTACTGCTGCTGTCGGGTGCGGCCTCCGCCGCGGAGCCGCGCGTGGTCGCGAGCCTGCCTCCGTTGCATGGGCTCGCGGCGGCGGTGCTGGAGGGCGTCGCCGAGCCGGAGCTGCTGGTCCGTTCCGGGGGCTCGGAGCACGCCTATGCGGTCAAGCCCTCGGATGCGCGCGCCTTGGGCTCGGCCGACCTCGTGGTCTGGATTGGGCCTGGGCTGGAGAGCTTCCTCGCCAAGCCGATCGCCACGCTGGCGCGCGGCGACGCGGTTCTCACCATCGCCGAGCTGCCGGGGATCACGCTGCTGCCGCGCCGCACCGGCGAAGGCTGGGGCGACAGTTACGAAGAGGGCGAGGGCGACGAGCATGCTCATGACGCGCTCGATCTGCATCTGTGGCTGGACCCCGACAACGCACGGCTGATCGTCTTGGAGATCGCGGAGCGGCTTTCCGCGATCGACCCGGAGCGGGCAAGCCGGTATCGGCAGAATGCCAAGACCGCCGCCGCCCGTATCTTTCAAATCACCAATGCTTTGTGGTGGAAGCTGGGGCCCATTCGGGGCGTGCCGTTCCTCGTCTATCACGATGCCTATCAATATTTCGAGCGGCGCTTCGGCTTGACAGCGGCGGGCGCGGTCGCGGTCGATCCCGAGCGCCCGCCCGGAGCGCGGCACATTGCCGATCTGCGCGAGAGCATCGACCAGAGCGGCGCCCGCTGCATCTTCGCCGAGCCGCAGTTCCAGCCGGATCTCGTCGAGATCCTGCGCGAGGGCACCGTTTTGCGTACGGGCGTGCTCGATCCGCTCGGTGCGGATCTCGCGCTCGGGCCCGGCCATTTCGAGGCGCTGATGCGGGCCCTTGGAGAAAGCCTCAGAACCTGTCTGGACGGCTGATCACGCGATAGGGCCGCCATCCTCGCGCGTGATGGCGACGACCGAGGGGCGGGGCGGCATGCCCGCATCGAAATCGGGCCAGCGCGTCGAGGGCGTGTCGAAGCCCGACCCTTGCCCCGGATGCTGGACCGAGGCGAACAGCGTCGAGCCGTCCGGCGTGAAGCTGGGCCCGGTCAGCTCGGCGCCCACCGGCACGCGGAAGAAATGGCGCGGGCGCCCGCGCGCGGGCCCTTCGACGGCGGTGGCCCACAGCCCGTCGGCAAATCCGCTCGATCCCGCGCCGTCGCTCGCGATCCACAAGCGGCCCTGAGGGTCGGCGACGAGATTGTCCGGATTCACCAGCCAGCCATCGGCGCCGACCGCGCTCGGGTAGAAGGCGTGGTGGTCCTTGGCCGGATCGCCGGCGAGGAGGAACACCTCCCAGCGGAAGACTTCGGCCGCGTGATCGGCCTCCGCTCCGCGTCCGCCCGGCGGGACCAGCTCCAGGATGTGGCCGAATTCGTTCTTGGGACGCGGGTTGGCCGCATCCACCTGCGCCGGCTTGCGCTTGGAATTGCCGGTGAAGCTGGCGAAAACGGTGCCGGTCGCCGGGTTGGGCTCGATATCCTCCGGCCGGTCCATCGGCGTGGCGCCCAGGAGGTCGGCGGCGTGGCGGGCCTCGATCAGCACGTCGGCCTGATTCTTGAACCCGTTGGCGGGCGTGAGCGGCCCCTCCCCGAAGACGAGTGGCAGCCAGACGAGCCGCCCATCCTCCTCGAAGCGCGCCACCGACAGCACGCCCGAATCCAGCAGCTCGGCATTGGCTGCCGGCGCGGCCGGATCGAAGCGGCCGGCGCTGACGAACCGGTACACATATTCGAAGCGCTCGTCGTCGCCCGAATAGACCACGACCCGGCCGTCCTTGTTGAGGATCGTCGCCGCGCCCTCATGCTTGAAGCGCCCGAGCGCCGTGCGCTTCACCGGGACCGAGCGCGGATCGTAAGGATCGATCTCGACGATCCAGCCGAACCGGTTCGGCTCATTCGGCTCGCGCGCGACATCGAAACGGGCGAAATGCTGGCCCCAGTCCGGGTATTGCGGCTCACCCCTGATGCCGATGCGCCGGTGGTTCTCCGCCTCGGGGCTCGCGGACGCATGGCCCGAGAAATAGTCGTCGAAGTTCTCCTCGGCCGAGAGCACGGTTCCCCAGGGCGTCACCCCGCCGGCGCAGTTGTTGAGGGTGCCGATGACGCGCCGGCCGCTCGGGTCGGCGCCGGTCCTGAGGCGCTCATGCCCCGCCGCCGGGCCGGCGATGCGGAACTCCGTGCCCATGGTGATGCGGCGGTTCAGAGGGCCGCCCAGGACCGGCTGCCAGGCCCCGGAGCCGTCGCGGCGGATCTCGACGATCGAGAGCCCGTGCGCCGCCAGCTCGATGCCGACCTGCGCGCGCGTGAGCCCGTCGCGCCTCAGCGCGGCCTTCGGGAATATCAGCCCGGCATTCGTGGTCTCGTGATTGACCGCCAGGAGCCCGCGATCGGACGCGGCGGAGCCGCGCGGCAGGGGCAGGAAGGCGGTGTAGTCGCAATTGTAGCCGAACTGCAGCTCTTGAGCGGCGGCGCTCTGGTTGAAGGGGTCGAAGGGCGGCGCGCCCGCCACCACCGGGTCGCCCCAGCGCAGCAGCGGCGAGGCTCGGTATCCGCCGGCCACGTGGTGGCGCTCGTCGAGCCCCTTGCGCAGCTCCTCGAATCCGAGATCCGCGCCGGCCGCGGCCGCGGGACGCGCCAGCACGATCGCGGGCAACGCCGCTCCCAAGCCGAGGACCGTTGCGCCCCGCAAAACCGCGCGCCGGGCGAGGCGCCGGGCCATGATGGCCTGCATGGGGGCAGCGCCGGCTGGGTGCGCGTCAGGATTCGGCATCGACAGGGCTCTGCTCGCGGGGCATGGCGGGCGCATGCTCACCGAACCGACGCTCGATCCGCAAGGGCTCCGGCACCCCATGGAGCGCCCGGGGAAGCCATGCTACTGTCGCGCAGCATCATGTTGCGAGGGGGAAATAATGATGCGCAGTCTGACCCGGGCCGTGCTTTTCCTGGCCGCATGCGCCGTCATGGCTCCGGCCGCCGGCGCCGCCGACCTGAAGGACGGCGCCTACAGCTTCAAGGTTTTCCGCGACGGCGACCCGATCGGGACTCACACCCTGACGGCGCGGCACGAAGGCGGCGACCTCGTGCTGGACATCGCCGTCGCCATCAAGGTCAAGGTGGCCTTCATCACCGCCTACCGATACGAGCAGACGCGGCGCGAGGTCTGGCGCGACGGCCGCCTGATCGCGTTCGAGAGCGACACCAACGACGACGGCAAGAAGGCCAAGACCAGCGGCAAGCTGGAAGGCGACATGCTGGTCGTGACCGGACCTGACGGAACCCAGAAGGTCCGACCCGACATCATCCCCAATTCCTGGTGGAACCCCGATCTCGCCAAGCAGACCGAGCTGCTCAGCACCTTCGACGGCAAGGTCCTGAAGGTGAAGATCGAGGATGCCGGCGAGGAGACCGTCGAGACCGCCGCCGGCCCCGTGAAGGCACGTCGCTACGTGCTCACGGGCGAGGCCGAGCGCGAGGTCTGGTACGACGCCGACGGCCGCTGGGTGCATATGCGCACGGGCCGCGGCGGCACGCCGGTCGATTGGGTGTTGCAATAGGTCAGCCCTTCACCCGAGCATAGGCTTCCAGCGCCCGCCGCCGCGCGGCGGCGTGATCGACGATCGGCTCGGGATATGTCTTGCCGAGGATCACGCCCGCCGGGCGCAGCCGGTCGTAGTTCCAGGGCCTGTGGATGTCGGGGGCGGGCAGCCGCGCCAGCTCCGGCACCCAGCGTTTCACGTACTCGCCTTCAGGATCGAAGCGCTCGCCCTGCAGCACCGGATTGAAGATGCGGAAGAACGGCGCGGCGTCGGCGCCGCATCCGGCCACCCACTGCCAGTTCGCGGCATTGTTCGCGGGGTCGGCGTCGATCAGCGTGTCCCAGAACCACGCCTCGCCCGCGCGCCAATCGATCAACAGATGCTTAGTCAGGAACGAGGCGACGATCATCCTTACGCGGTTGTGCATCCATCCCGTGGCCCACAGCTCGCGCATGCCGGCATCGACGATGGGATAGCCGGTCCTTCCACGTTGCCATGCCCGCAAGCCGGGCCGATCCGAGCGCCAGGGGAAGCGCTCGAACTCCTGCCGCCAGGGTCGGGACAGCAGGTCAGGAAAGTGAAAGAGCAGGTGGCGGCAGAATTCGCGCCAGCCCAGCTCGCGCAAGAAGGCCTCGCCGTCGCTGTCGGACGCGGCGTCGCGGGCGACGGCATCCTCGACCGCGCGCCAAGCCTGCGCGGGCGAGATCTCGCCGAAGCGCAGATGGGGCGACAGCCGCGAGCTGCCCGGCAGATCGGGGCGGTTCCGATTGATCGCGTAGCCGGGGAGCGCGTGCTCGATGAAGCGCGCGAGCCGATCGATCCCGCCTCCCTCGCCCGGGCGCCATTTGGCGAAGCCTCGCGCCCAATCCGGCTCGCCGGGACGCAACGCCCATTCCTCAAGGCGGTCGCTGGCGGGCCAGCGCTTCGGATCGGGCATGCGTTCCGGAGCAGGCAGTGGCGGACCAGGGCGGTAGGGCTTCCGCAACGCCTTCCAGAACGCGCCGAAGACCTTGAAAGAGCCGCCCGCGCCGGTCCGCATTGCGTCCGGCTCGACCAGCGCATTGCCGGCGAAGCTCTGCGTCGCGATGCCGTTCCTGTGCAAGGCGGACGCGACCTTGTCGTCTCGCGCCCGCGTGGCGGGTTCATAAGCGCGGTTCCACAGGACCGCACGTGCGCCGCTGTCGGCCGCCAGCGCGGGCAGCACGGCCTCGACGCTGCCGCGCCGCAGGGTCAGTCGACTGCCGCAGCGACGCAGGTTTTCATCCAGCGCAGCCAACGATCCGTGCAGCCACCAGCGCGCGGCGCCGCCGAGCGGTCTTAGTCCGGGCTGTTCATCCAGAACAAAGACCGGGATCACCGGCGCGCCTGCGTCGGTGGCCGCATTAAGCGCCGCATTGTCGGCAAGGCGCAGATCGTCTCGGAACCAGAGCAGGAGGGGAGCGGTCATCCGGCCTCGATTTCTCGCGGGACGAAGGCATCGGTACGGAGGATCCAGCTGCTTGGATCGCTCAACCCAAAAATATTTTTCATCGGCTTGCCGCCGCTTGAAGCCTCGCCAATTTGCCCTTTCGTCGCGCGACGAAAGACGGACCTGGACACAGCAAAGACAAGCAACGAGGAGACTTCAATGCCAAACCCCATCCGCCTTGCCGCCGCAGCGCTGGTCGCAGCGCCGCTCGCTCTCGGCGCAAGCGTTGCCCACGCCAAGGACATCGTCGACACCGCGGCGTCCGCCGGCAGCTTCAACACCCTGGTGGCCGCGATCGAGGCCGCGGGGCTGGAAGAGACACTGAAAGGCCCCGGCCCGTTCACAGTGTTCGCGCCAACCGACGAGGCGTTCGCCAAGCTCCCGGCAGGCACGGTCGAAACCCTGCTGAAGCCCGAGAACAAGGACAAGCTGGTGCAGATCCTGACCTACCACGTGGTGCCGGGAAAGGTCATGTCGGACGACGTCGCCGGCAAGACCACCGAGGCCAAGACGGTCGAGGGAAGCACGCTCGAGGTCGACGCCCGGGAAGGCGGCGTCATGGTCGATGAGGCGCGGGTCGTTCAGGCGGACATCGCCGCCGACAACGGCGTCATTCATGTGATCGACAAGGTCGTCATGCCGAACTGACGATCGAGACCTTGAGCAGAAGCGGGTCCGGGGGCATGCGCTCCCGGGCCCATTTTCCTCACCAGGGCCCCTCGCACAGGCGCGCGGAGGTCAGGCGATAGAGCCGCTCGCGGCCGATCAGCACGACTTCGAACGCGCCACGGAAGAGCCGGCTCAGGGCGGGGTCGAGCACGTCGAGCCC
>JAREAF010000451.1 GCA_029240475.1 Rhodospirillales bacterium
TCTATGACCCTCCCCCGCAAGAGGGAAGGGGAATTGAGCTGCGCCGTTCTTCTCCCTCCCACTTGATCTGGGAGGGTTGGGGAGGGAATGGCAGGCGGGTGCCATGGCCGTAGCGCGCGCCGAGGCGCCGGCCGCGCTCGCCCGCCCGGAGGCGGCGGTGCGGCCGCAGGCCAGCCGGGACGATTGGCTGATGCGGGCGCTGCTGGCGGCGCTCGTTCTCTTCCTCGTGGCGGCCTTGGTCCTGCCGCTTTGGGCGATGCTGTCGAAGAGCCTGCAGAACCGCGCCGGGGACTTCATCGGCCTGGGCAACTTCGCCACATATTTCGGCACGCCGGCGCTCTCGATCTCCATCTGGAACAGCATCGTGGTGTCGGTGGCGAGCGCGGCGATCACCATCCTGCTCGCCTTTCTCTACGCTTATGGCATCACCCGCACGGCAATGCCGTTCAAAGGCTTCTTCCGGCTGATCGCGCTGGTGCCGATTCTCGCGCCCTCGCTGCTGCCCGGAATCTCGCTCATCTACCTGTTCGGCAATCAGGGCATGCTGAAAAGCCTGCTGTTCGGAGCCAGCATCTATGGCCCGCTCGGGATCGTCATCGGCGAGGTCTTCTACTGCTTCCCTCACGCCTTCCTCATCATCGGGACGGCGCTGGCGCTGGCCGATGCGCGGCACTACGAGGCCGCCAGCAGCCTCGGCGCGAGCCGGGCGCGGATCTTCTGGACCGTCACCCTGCCGGGCGCCAAATACGGGCTCATCAGCGCCGCTTTCGTGGTCTTCACCCTGGTCATCACCGATTTCGGCGTGCCCAAGATCATCGGCGGCGCCTACAACGTGCTGGCGACCGATATCTACAAGCAGGTCGTCGGCCAGGCCAATTTCCAGATGGGCGCGGTCGTCTCGGTGGTGCTGCTGGCCCCCGCGCTCCTAGCCTTCGCCGTCGACCGCGTCGTGCAGCGCCGGCAGGTCGCCCTGCTCTCGGCGCGCGCCGTGCCGCTGGATCCCAAGAGGAACCGGCCGCTCGACGGGACCTACCTCCTGCTCTGCGGCCTGATCGCCTTCCTAATCCTGGGCATGCTCGGCGTCTCCGCCTTCGCCTCCTTCGTGACCTTGTGGCCGTACAACCTGACGCTCTCGTTGAAGAACTACCGCTTCGACCTGATGGATGGCGGCGGCTGGGCGGCCTATTACAACTCGATCGAGCTGGCCAGCTGGACAGCCCTGATCGGGACGGTGATCGTCTTCATCGGCGCCTGGCTGGTGGAGAAGACGCGCGGCCTCGGCTGGGCGCGGGTCGGCGTGCACTTCCTTGCCATGCTGCCGATGGCGGTGCCCGGCATGGTCCTGGGGCTGGCCTATATCTTCTTCTTCAACAACCCCGCCAATCCTCTCTATTTTCTCTATCACACCATGGCGATCCTGGTGATATCGACGGTGGTCCATTTCTACACGGTCTGTCACCTGACCGCGGTCACGGCCCTGAAGCAGATGGACCCGGAGTTCGAAGCCGTATCCGCCTCGCTGAAGGTCCCCGTCTGGAAGACCTTCCTGCGCGTGACGGTGCCGATCGCGCTGCCCGCCATCCTCGACATCTCCGTCTATTTCTTCGTGAACGCGATGACGACGGTGTCGGCGGTGGTGTTCCTCTATTCGGTGCACACCACGCTGGCCTCGGTGGCCGTGCTGAACATGGACGATGCCGGCGACGTGGCGCCCGCCGCGGCCATGGCTATGATGATCTTCTATACTTCAGCGGCGGTGAAGCTGCTGCACGCTGCGCTCACGCGGGGGCTGCTCGCACGAACCCAGGCCTGGCGGCGCCGATGAAACCCTGCCGCTCCGCGGCGTGGCAGACCGCTTCCATAGTGTGTCCGTCGGGATCGATGACGAAGGTGCCGTAATAGCCGGGGTGGCATTCGGGCCTCAAGCCCGGCGCGCCGTTGTCCCTGGCCCCGGCCGCGAGCGCCGCCTCGTGGAAGGCGCGCACCTCCGCACGGCTGCGCGCGGCGAAGGCGAGGTGGATCGCGCGCTCCCTTTCTTGGACGGTCAGATCCTGATGCCGAGGCGCGGCAGCAGCCACATGGTCCCGGCATAGAGGCCCATGGTGAGAACCGCGACGGAGAGGAGCGAGGGCCAGAACTCCCAGCCGCGCCGCAGCAACCAGGGTAGCACTAGGAACATCGGCATGGTCGGCAGCACCAGCCAGAAGGTCGCCTCGGCATGCGCGGCGATTCGCGCGGGATCGCCGGTGTCGCGCCACAGCCAGATCATCGCCAGGAGCGAGACCAGCGGCAGCGAGGCGATCAGCGCGCCCAGGCCCGGGCTGCGCCGCGCCACCTCCGAGACGATCATCACGATGAGGCCCGACAACACGGCTTTCACGATCAGGTACGTCATCGGACCTCCTTGGACTTGGGCGCATGCGCGGGAAGGACGCTGTCCTCCACGATCTCAAGGAACGCGCGGATCAGCCGCAGCTCCTTCCGTTCGGCGAGGCAGGCCACATATTCGGTCGCGCCGAGATCGGCCTCCGCCAAGCTCAGCTTGACCAGGCGCGGATCGTTGCCGAACTCGCTCTCCGACACGACGCCGACGCCAAGGCCCGCGGCGACCGCCTCGCGCACCGCCTCGCGGCTGTTGATCTCGATGACTTCCTCCAGCGGGATGCCCGCGCGCGCCATGGCGCTCTCGAAGACCCGCCGGGTCGAGGAGCCGGGCTCGCGCAGGACCAGCCGCTCGCCCGCGAGCTCGGCCGGCTTGACCCAGCGCCGGCGCGCCCAGGGATGGGTCTTGCGCACGAACAGCACCAGCCGGTCTTCGCGCACGGGCAGCGCGTGCAAGCGCGGATCGGGCGCGAGGTTGGCGACCACGGCGACGTCGATGCGGTGGTCGTGCAGGTCGCGGATCAGGCTCTCGCTGTTGCCGACGGTGAGGGAGAGGCGCAGCTTCGGATAGCGCGCCGTGAAGGCGCCGAGCGCCGGCAGCACGTGATAGGGCGCGTCGGCGCCAAGGCGCAGATGACCGCGCTCGAGCCCGCGCGCCGCCGAGAGCAACTGCTCGGCCTCCTCGGCGAGGCCGAAGATGCGGCGCGTCAGCTCCAGCAGCGCCGCTCCCGTTTCGGTCAGGGCGAGCTGGCGCCCGCGCCGCCCGATCAGCTCCACGCCATAGGCTTCCTCCAGCGCTTTCACCTGGCCCGACAGGGTCGGCTGCGTCACGCCGAGCCGGGCGGCCGCGCGGGTGAAGCCGCCCGCGGCGGCGACGGCGTTGAAGGCGCGGAGCTGGGCCAGGTTCATAGGCACGACCTATATTACAGATAAGAAATAGCGATTTGACTTATAGTTGGGCGGGGCGCCAAATGGAAGCTGCAATTTCGCCCTAAGGAGAGATCATGCCCGCCGACCGCGACCCGTGGCTGCTGACGCCGGGACCGCTCACCACCTCCGACACCGTCAAGCGCGCGATGCTGCATGACTGGGGCTCGCGCGACCGGCGCTTCATCGAGATGAATG
>JAREAF010000452.1 GCA_029240475.1 Rhodospirillales bacterium
CCGAGGCCTGATTGCCGCCGCGGCCCGAGCTCATGAAATTGTTGTAGAGAATGCCGCCCTCGCGCGCGATCGCCTGCAGGCCGACGCCCATGATCTCGCCATGTGTCGCGCCCGGCCGCGCCGCCTCCATCATCTGCTCGATCGCATGGGAGCCGATCTCCGAGGCGCGGCGCAGGATGGCGATCTCGGCCGGCGACTTCACCATCCGCTGCTCGATGAGGATGTCGTCGGCCTCCTCCCAGCGCACCTCCGGCAGCTCGCGCTCGAGCACCCGGAAAACGGAGTGCGGCAGCACGTCCGATCCGGCAATGCCGATCCGCGCCCGCGATAAGCCCCGCTCCCGGATCGCGCCGGCCAGGCTCTTCAGCACGTCGTCGCCGACGACCACATCGGCGACGGGCACCTCCTCCCGATTGACCGCCATGTCGGCGATCAGCACCGGCGCGCCCTGGGCCGGCATCAGGAGGAAGGAGTGGGCGCGCGCCGACCAGTCCGGCCGCCGGTCGGTGATGAAGGGGAAGGAGCTGTAGAAGTTGGCGAGGTAATAGACGTTGGCGTAGCGGTCGACCGTTCCGCCGCCGCGCGCGCAGGCGAGCAGCGCATCGAAGCCGCGCGCCGCCACCGCCGCAGCCGCCCTTTGCTGCCGGGCGACGAATTCCTCGGCCGCGACCAGCGGAGGATTGGGGGGCTGCGACACCGGCTATCCGATCCTTTGTGTCATGTGGGAAAGCCTATTGAACCCTTGTCCGATTGCGCCTCTCGGCATCTGGAGTACTCAGAAGAGGGGAAGAGCATTGCGAGCATCCGCCCCGCTCCTTCTCATTCCGCGCTTCGGCGGGCAGCAGCAGGCCCGCCTCCGGGCGCCATTGGATCGTGATCTCGCGCCCGGGCTCCGCCCCGGCCTCCAGCACGCGCCTGACATTCTGCGCGGCGATGGCGAGCGGCTTGGCGAGGCCGTCGACGGCGACGTAATAATGGCTGCGGTCGCCAAGATAGGCCTGCGCCACGAGCCGGCCCCGCACCCGGTTGCAATCCTCGCCCGCGCCGCCGGAGCCGTCGATCTGCAGCTTCTCCGGCCGCAGCGCCAGGACCGTCCGCCCTTGCGGCAACGGATCGTCGGGAGCGGCCACGACCCGCAACGGGCCGAGGCCGTTCGCCTCCAGCATCACCGTGCGGCCCGAAACGGACGCGACCTCGCAATCGATGAAATTCATGGAGCCGATGAACTCGGCAACCTCGCGGCAGTTCGGGCTCTCATAGAGGCGCGCGGCCGTGTCGATCTGCAGCACGCGGCCGCGCGACATGACCGCGATGCGGTCCGACATGGTGAGCGCCTCTTCCTGGTCGTGCGTGACGAAGATGAAGGTGATCCCGACCGAGCGCTGGAGCTGGCGCAGCTCGATCTGCATCTCCTCGCGGAGCTTCCTGTCCAAGGCCCCGAGCGGCTCGTCGAGCAACAGCACCTTCGGACGCCGGACCAGGGCGCGCGCGAGCGCCACGCGCTGCCGCTGCCCGCCTGAGAGCTGGTGCGGCCGGCGCTCGCCATAGCCCGGCAACTTGATCAGCTCCAGCGCCTGCTCGACCTCGGCTTCGACCTTCCGATCGCCGAGCGTGTGGCGATCCAGGCCGAAGGCAATGTTCTCGCGCACCGAGAGGTGCGGGAAGATCGCGTAGTTCTGGAACACCATGTTGGTCGGCCGGCGGTTCGCCGGCACGCCGGACATCGGCTGTCCGTCGATCAGGATCTCGCCGTCAGTCGGGGTCTCGAAACCGCCCAGCAGGCGCAGCAAGGTAGTCTTGCCGCACCCCGACGGTCCCAGCAGCGAAAAGAACTCGCCTTGGGCGATGTCGAAGCTGACCCGGTCGACGGCCTTGACCGGGCCGTAATGCTTGGACACCGCGCGCAGCGCGACGAAGCCCTCGGCGCGCTTCATGGCGCCACCGCGGTTTGCGGTTGCAAGCCCTTGCGACGCAGCCGCTCGGCGAGGGTCACCAACAGGATGGACCCGATCAGGATGCAGCTGCCGAGCGCGAGCACGCCGGGGAGCTTCTGCGGAAAGCGCAGCTGGCTGAAAATGAAGACCGGCAGCGTGGTCTCGTTCCCGGTGAGGAAGGCCGCGATCACATATTCGTCGAAGGAGGCGCTGAAGCAGAGCAGCAGGCTGGCCATGATGCCGGGCCAGGACAGCGGAAAGGTCACGCGCCAGAAGGTCTGCCACGGGTTGAGGCCGAGATCGGCCGCCGCCTCTTCCAGATTGCGGTCGAATCCCTCCAGCCGCGAGATCATCACCAGCATCGCCAGCGGCACGCAGAGCATGATGTGCCCGGCCGCGACCGTGAGCAGCGACAGCTCGAAACCGAGCGCCAGGCGCAGCACCACCAGCAGGCCGAGCGCGAGCACGATCGAGGGCACGACCAGCGGCAGCATCAGAAACCCGACCAGCGGCCCCTTCCCCGGCAGGCGATAGCGCGTCACGGCCTTGGCGGCGATCAGCCCGAGCACGGTGCTGACCACCGCGACGGCCACGGCAACCTTGAGGCTCGCCTGCAGGGCCAGCACCAGCTGCGTGTTCTCGGCCATCTGCCGGTACCAGGCCAGCGTGAAGCCCTTCAACGGAAAGGTGATGTAGATGCTGTCGTTGAAGGAGAAGAGCGGCAGCAGCAGCACCGGCCCGTAAAGAAAGGCCAGATACGCCAGCGCATAGACGCCGAGGCCGCCGAAGCGCCGCTCGCCGATCATCGCCGCACCTGCTGCTCGCCGCCGGAACGGTTGGGGCGCACCGCCCAGAGCAGGGCGCAGATCAACAGCGTGACCACGCCCATCATCAGGATCGAGAGCGCCGCGCCCAAGGGCGCGTCGTTGGCCTTGCCGAACAGGCTCTGGATCACATTGCCGACCATCAGCCCCGAGCTGCCGCCGACGAGGGTCGGGGTCACATAGTCGCCGACCGTTGGGATGAAGACGAGCAACGCCGCCGCGATGGTGCCCGGCAGCGACAGCGGCAGCGTCACCTTGAGGAACCGCTCGACGGGGCCCTTGCCGAGATCGGTCGCCGCCTCGAGCAGCGAGCGGTCGATCTTCTCCAGCGAGACATAGATCGGCAGGATCGCATAGGCGGCCCAGGCATGGGCCAGCGTGATGGTCACCGCCGCCTGGTTGTAGAGCAGGAACTCCAGCGGCTCCTCGATCAGGCCGAGGCCGATCAGGCTGGAATTGATGAGGCCATTGAAGCCGAGGATCACCTTCCAGGCGAAGATGCGCAGCAGGTAGCTGGTCCAGAACGGCACGGTGATCAGCACGAGCCAGATCATCTTGTGCTGCTTGACCCGGAATGCCAGGAAATAGGCGATCGGATAGGCGAGCAGCACAACGGCGGTGGTCGCAGCTCCCGCCATCAGCAGCGAGCGCCAGAGCGTGCGCAGATAGACGGGCGAGTCCTGCCAGTCGAGCAGCTTGACGTAATTGCGCAGGGTCGGCGTGGT
>JAREAF010000453.1 GCA_029240475.1 Rhodospirillales bacterium
GCTCGAAAAGCCCGCCTCCAGCAGCGTGCGCAGGGCCTTCTCCTCGGCCGCACGGCAAGGCTCGCCCGTGGCGACTGCGCGCGCAAGCTCGCTCAGCACCTGAGGGAGGGTCGCGGCGACGGCGCGCTCCGCAGGGGCAAGATAGGCGTTGCGCGAGGACATGGCCAAGCCGTCCGGCTCGCGCACCGTCGGCGCGCCGACGATCTCGACCGGGATGTCGAGGTCGCGGGCGAGACGGCGGATCACCTGCAGCTGCTGCCAGTCCTTCTCCCCGAACACCGCCGCGTCGGGGAGGCCCTGCAGCAGAAGCTTGGTGACGACCGTCGCCACGCCCTCGAAATGGCCGGGCCGGTGCGGCCCGCAAAGATGGTCGGTCAATCCGGAGACCGTCACGCGCGTGGCAAAGCCCTTGGGGTACATCTCGGAGACGGTGGGGGCGTAGAGCAGGTCGGCGCCCGCTTCTGCGAGCTTGGCGGCATCGCCCGCCTCGTCGCGCGGATAGGCCGAGAGGTCCTCGTTGGGGCCGAACTGGGTCGGGTTGACGAACAGGCTGACGACAGTGCGCGCGCAGAGGCTGCGGGCCAGCGTCACCAGGCTCAGATGGCCCTCATGCAGCGCGCCCATGGTCGGCACCAGCGCGATGGTCTGGTCCGCCTCGCGCCAGGCGGCGATCCGCTCCCGCAGCTCGGGCACGGTGCGGACGGTGGGGAGGGCGGATCTGGCCGACATGACTTCGAAGGGCCTCTGCTTGGCCCAGGCTTGGCGTCAGCTCGCCTGCTTGCGGGGTCCCGCGCCGAAGCAATGTTCGGGACCGGGGAAGCGGCGCTCGCGCACATCCTCGGCATAGCGCTGCGCGGCCTCCGTCACCGCCTCGCCCAGCTCCGCATAGCGCTTGACGAATTTGGGCGTGAAGGCGCCGAACAGGCCGATCACGTCCTCGGTCACCAGGATCTGCCCGTCGCAGGCCGGCGAGGCGCCGATGCCGATGGTGGGGACGGAGATGCTCTTGGTGATGGCGCGGGCCAGCGGCTCTACCGTGCCTTCGACGACCATCGCGAAGGCGCCCGCCTCGGCGATGGCGGCCGCATCGTTCATGATCGCCTCGGCCTCGCGCTCGGCGCGGCCGCGCGCGCGGTAGCCGCCGAGGCTGTGCACCGATTGCGGCTTCAGGCCCACATGGCCCAGCACCGGGATGCCGCGCTGGGCGAGGAAATTGACCGTCTCGGCCATCTCCCGGCCCCCTTCGAGCTTCACGCCCGAGGCGCCGGTCTCGGCCATCACCCGCGCCGAGGCGCGGAAGGCCTGCTGCGGGGACTCCTGATAGCTGCCGAAGGGCAGGTCGACGATGACCGCCGCGCGCTTGGAGCCGCGCACCACGGCCGCGCCGTGGGCGATCATCATGTCCAAGGTGACCGGGAGAGTGTCGTCCAACCCATAGAGCACCATCCCGACCGAATCGCCGACCAGCAGCAGGTCGACATGCGGGTCGAGCAGCTGGGCCATGGGCGTGGAATAGGCGGTCAGGGCCACGATGGGCGTGCCGCCCTTGCGCTGGGAGAGCTCCGGGATGCTGGTCCGGCTTGAGCGATGTTCCGTGCTCAACGGGATGGGCCCTCCTGGGCGAGCGGCGGACAACAGCATCTACGCCGCCGATCCCTAATTGTTGCACTGCACAACGGGCTTGGCAAGGCGACCCTCAACAAGGGTTGCAGCCTTTCCTAGGAGGAGGGATGCTGATCGGATCAACTATTTCCCAAAACGCGCCGTTCGGGAGGTAGAAAAATGGCTCGGATGCGGCTGGCCGTTCTGATCGGCGCCCTGCTGCTCCTGGGCGGCGCCGCCCAGGCCCAAACGCTGCCCCTGCCCGAAAGGCTGATCGACCTGCGCTCGGAAGCGGGCGAGCAGCTCCTCCAGGACAGCGACGCGCTGGAGGCCTTCGTCCCCCTCAGCGCCAATTTCCTCACCCAGAAGAACCAGGCCTATTGCGGGGTCGCCAGCATCGTCATGGTGCTCAACGCCCTGCAGCTGCCCGCCCCGGCGGTGCCGGAATACGACCCCTACCGGACCTTCACGCAGGACAATGTGCTGGACGAGAAGACGGACGCCATCCTGCCGCGCGAGGTCTTGGCCAAACAGGGCATGACCCTGGACGAGCTCGGCGCGCTGCTCGGCGCCCATCCGCTGGAGGTGGAGGTCCATCACGCCGCCGAGGCGAGCCTCGAGGCGTTCCGCTCCAGCGCCCGGGATCACCTGGCGCGGGACGGGCATTTCGTCATCGTCAACTATCTGCGCAAGGCGATCGGGCAGGAGACCGGCGGCCATATCTCGCCGCTCGCCGCCTATGACGCCGAGACGGACCGGTTCCTGATCCTCGACGTCTCCCGCTACAAATACCCGCCGGTCTGGGTGGGCGCGGCCGACCTGTTCCAGGCCATGAACACCACCGACAAGGACAACGAGAACAAGACGCGCGGCTATGTGCTGATCCGCGGATAGGCGCCATTGCCGCGGAGCGCCAGGCTGAATGCAGATGATGAACACGGATGGTCGATCCTTTCCGTGTCCTCCCCTTCTTGTCCGTGTCCATCGGTGTCCATCGATTCCGTCGCCGGCCGGTTGACCGGGCGACCGGGTTCGAGGTTAGGTCCGACCCCATGATCGATCGTCTGACCGTCCCCGGCGCCGAGCCCGGCGACCGGCCCAGCATCCATCTCGTTCCCGGCGGCCACCGGCGCGCCGTGGCCGGGCATCCCTGGATCTTCTCCAACGAGATCCGGATGGATGCGGCGGCCAAGGCGCTCACGCCCGGCACGCTGGTGCGGTTGGTCGCCGAGCATGGGGAGGCGATCGGCACGGCCTTCTTCAACTCGCACACTTTGATCGCCGCGCGGCTGCTGACGCGCGCGCCCGAGGCTCGGATCGATGCGGCGTTCCTGGCCGAGCGGCTGCGCCGGGCCTTGGGGTTGCGCGAGCGGATCGTGGACGCGCCCTTCTACCGCCTCGCCCATGCCGAGGCGGACGGGCTGCCCGGCCTCATCCTCGACCGCTACGGCGATGCGATCGTGATGCAAGTGAACACGGCGGGGATGGAGCTGCTGACGCCCCTGCTTCTGGAGGCGCTCGGTGCGGTGCTGGCGCCCTCGGCGGTGCTTTTGCGCAACGACAGCCCGGCGCGCGGGCTTGAGGGACTGCCGCAAGAGGTCCGCTGGGCCAAGGGGGGGCTCGAGCAGCCGGTCCATGTGATCGAGAACGGCGCGCGCTTTCCGGTCGAGCTCGGGCACGGGCAGAAGACGGGCTGGTTCTTCGACCAGCGCGAGAACCGCGCGATGGTGGCGGAGCTCGCGGCGGGCGGAGCGCGCATGCTCGACCTCTATTGCTATGGCGGCGGCTTCGCCGTGCAGGCGGCGCTGGCCGGCGCGGCCGAGGTCGTGGCCGTGGACCGGTCGGAGGCCGCGCTCGCCGCGGCCGCGCGCGC
>JAREAF010000454.1 GCA_029240475.1 Rhodospirillales bacterium
CGGCAGCACCTCCGGGATCAGCTTCTGCTCCTTGAGGAACTCGGCGAAGCGGCGGTAGCGGCCGGCGTCGAGCGCGGCCGGGCTCTGCGCGAAGCGGGGCAGGGTGTCCGCCCAGGCGCGCTTGTTGAGCTCGTCGTCCAGCTCCGGGCGGTAGCTGCGGAAATCCTCCCAGGCTTCCTCGGGGTGGTTCAGCATGAACAAGGTCGCGCGCTCGACCGCCGCGAGGAACCTCGGCAGGCGCGCATCTCCGAGCCGATCCTTGTGGGCGATGAAGATCAGCTCGTCATAGGCCGGCACGCCATGCTCCTCCGGGAAGAAGGCGCGGCCGGGCCGACCCTCGATCGCGAGCTGGTTCAGCTCGAAATTCCGGAAGGCGCCGATCACCGCATCCACCTGGCCCGAGAGCAGCGCCGGCGAGAGCGAGAAATTCACATTGACCAGCTCGACATCCGACAAGGCGATGCCAGCTTCCTGCAGCATGCGCCCGAGCACGGCATCCTCGAACCCCCCCACCGAGAAGCCGACCTTGCGCCCCTTCAGGTCCGCGAGCGTCTTCACCGGCCCGTCGGCGAGGACCACGACGCTGTTGAGCGGCGTCGCGACCAAAGCGCCGATCCGCACCAGCGGCAGCCCCTGCGCGGCCTGGAGATGCAGCTGCGGCTGGTAGGAGACCGCGAGGTCCGCCTGCCCGGCGGCGACCAGCTTCGGCGGATCGTTGGGATCGGCCGGGGCGACCAGCTCCACCTCCAATCCGGCATCCGCGAAGAAGCCGCGCTGCTGCGCGATCACGAGCGGACCGTGGTCGGGGTTCACGAACCAGTCGAGCAGCAGCGTGAGCCGCTCGGCTGCAACGGCGGCCGGCGCAAGGGAGGACAGAAGAAGGGCGGCCAGAGGGCCGAGCAGGATACGTAGCATTGGGTCAATCTTCCTCGTTGGAGTCACTCTCCGCCAGCCACGGCACGGCGCGGCGCACCGTGCGGTCGACGGCGAAGAACAGGATGAGGCCCATAGCCGCGAGGAGCGCGAGGGCCGCGAACATCAGGTCGACCTTGAGCCGCGCATTGGCCTGGAGCATCAGGTAGCCCAAGCCCGCGCTCGACCCGACCCACTCGCCGATCACCGCGCCGATCGGCGCGACGGCGGCGGCCATCCTCAGGCCCGAGCCGAGGGCGGGCAGGGCGGCCGGTATCCGGATCCAGCGCATCGCGGTCCAGCCGCGCGCGCCCATGATGGCGGCGAGATCGAGCCAGCCCGGATCGGTCCGGCGCAGCCCATCCAGGAAGGCGGCAGTCACCGGGAAATAGATCACCAGCACCGCCATGGCGATCTTTGAGGTAGGGCCGTAGCCCAGCCAAAGCACCAGAACCGGCGCGAGCGCGAAGACCGGGATGGCCTGGCTCGCCACGACGACCGGTAGAACCCAGCGCCGCACGGCGGCGAACCGCGCCATGGCGATCGCCGTCGCCGAGCCGAGCGCCGCGCCCAGGAGGAAGCCGGCCAGGATCTCGGCGCCCGTCACCGCGGCATGCGAGGCCAGCAGCCCGGCATTGGCAAGGCCGGCGCGAAGCACGGCGGCGGGCGAGGGCAGGATATAGCCCGGCACGCCGGTGACCAGCACCGCCGCTTGCCACAAGAGCAGCAGGCCAATCGCCACCAGGATCGGCTTCAGCACCGTCATGCCGCCAGCCTTGCCGCCTCGAGGGCGCGCAGCAGCTCGGCCTGGAGCGGCAGCAGCCGGGGGTCGGTGATGGCGCGCGGCGGCGCGCCCGGCGGCTCGATCTGCGCCGCGATCTCTGCGGGCCGGCCGGCCATCACCAGCACCCGATGCCCGAGCCGCAACGCTTCCATCGGGTCGTGCGTGACCATCAGCACCGTGCGCCCTGCGAGCAGGCGCGCGGCAAGGTCCTGCAGCATCAGGCGGGTGATCGCGTCGACGGCCGAAAAGGGCTCGTCCATCAGCACGACGGGCCGGTCCTCGAACAAGGTGCGGGCGAGCGCCACGCGCTGGCGCATGCCGCCGGACAGAGTGCCGGGACGGTTGCCGGCGGCCTCCGACAATCCCAGCTCGGAAAGGAGCGCGCGAGCACGCGCGAGATCGGATGGCGTTACCCGGCCCCTCCGCAGCCTGGCGCCCAGCGCCACATTCTCCAGCGACGACAACCAGGGCAGCAGCAGGTCCTGTTGCGCCAAATAGGCGATGCGGCCGCGCAGCGGCGCGCCGTCGGCGGCGGCTACAGTGCCGCTCGCCGCAACTCCGGCGAGCCCGGCGATCAGGCGCAGCAGGCTGCTCTTGCCCACCCCGCTCGGCCCGAGCAGACAGGTCCAGGCGACGCCCGGCACCTCCAGCGTCAGATCTTGGAAGAGAACGGCGCCTCGATAGGTCAGCCGCGCGGCCTGGACGCGCACGGAGGGCGGAGCGGCAGCGGCCGCGGACGAAATAGCCGACATCACTTCTCCCTACGCCGGTGCTAACCGGATCAGGTTCAAGGGGTCGTTCCGGCGCCGATCGCCGGAACCTCTCAGCCAGGGAGCGGCTCCCCCAAGTGATCGCTTGCGGGTTTAGACCCGCGCCGCGCTTCGCGCAAGAGGGGGCTGAAGGCGGGGGCTTGGAGCGAGGCCGGGGTGCGGCGTAGCTTCGCGGGCATGTCGGCGGCACCGGTTCTCATCGCGCACGAGATTTACCGCCGGTCCAGCTATGGGCCGCGCCATCCGCTCGCCATCCCGCGCGTCTCGGCGGCGCTGGACCTGATCCGGGCGATGGGCTGGCTCGCGCCGGGTCAGTATGTCGAGAGCCCGACCGCGAGCGCCGAGGAGATCTGCCGCTTTCACGACCCAAACTACGTAGCGGCGTTGATCGAGACCGAGCGGACGCAGCGCGCGTCCCCGGAGCTCCGGCGCCGTTTCAATTTCGGCATCAACGGAAATCCGATCTTCCCGGAGATGTTTCGCAGGCCGGCCACCGCCTGCGGCGGCACGCTGAAGGCGGCGGATCTGCTGCTGGAGCGGGGCGGCATCGTGCACCATCTCGCCGGCGGCACGCATCACGGCCGGCGCGACCGGGCCAGCGGTTTCTGTTTTCTGAACGATGCGGTGCTTGGGATCCTGCGGCTGCTCGATGGCGGCCTCGCCAGGGTTGCCTATGTCGATCTCGACGCCCATCACGGCGATGGCGTCGAGGCGGCCTTTGCCGGCGATTCACGTGTGTTCACCATTTCGATTCACGAAGAGGGGCGCTGGCCTTATTCGGGAAGTCTCGACGAGCGCGCCGGCGGTTCGGCGCGCAATTTGCCTGTGCCCCCCGGCTTCAACGATTCGGAGCTGGAGGTGCTGATCGAGCGCGCGGTGCTGCCGCTGCTCGATCGGTTCGGAGCCCAGGCAGTGGTCCTGCAATGCGGAGCAGATGCGCTCGCGGACGACCCCATGAGCGACGGGATGCTTTCCAACCGGGCGATCTGGGAGGCTGTTGCGCGTCTA
>JAREAF010000001.1 GCA_029240475.1 Rhodospirillales bacterium
CTCCTCGGAGAGGAACTCCCACCAGCGGGAGAGATAAACGCCGAGCTTGCCGAACCAGTCCAACGCGTTCGCGGGGTACATGCGGACCACGGCCGAGAGCGGCAGCGATTTCGTCTCGCCCGTCACATCGGCCAGCAGGATTTGCCTCTGGGCATCCTCGGCGCGGAGCCGCCCGGCTTCGGCGGCGAGCCTTTCATGCTCCTTCTGCAGCTCCGCGATCTCGGCGCCGAACTCCGCCTCGGCCGCCCGGTGCCGCTCGCTCGCCGCACCGGACTCAAGCGCGATGGCGCGCAGCTCCAAGCGCCGCTCCTCGATCCGGCGGTTCACGCCGCCGATCTGGTCGCGCTCGATCTCCCGCAGCCTTTGCCAGCGGTCGCGCGCCGCCTCGTGCAGGCGGGCGAGCTCGGCGTCGGAAAGCTCGGCGGGAGCGCGCGCTGCCCCGTTCACCGACAGGCCCTGGATGCGGCCGATGAAGGGTCCCCATTCGAGCCGCTCGATCAGCACCAGGTCCGCCGGCCTGGACACCGCTTGGCGCTCGAAGCTGGAAACCCAGCGGAAATCCTCGTTGTAGAGGTCGTAATTGCCGATGCGATAGAGGGTCCTCTCGGCCAATCCGCCGGCCGCCGCGATCGCGGCCTGCGCCTCGGGCGGCAGGACCGCCACTTGGCCCTCCTGCGGCCGGAAGCTCTCGGTGCGGCGCGGCTCGCCGGCTATGACCGAGCCGTCGGCCAGCTGCACCAGCTCGATCGGCTTGGGCCAGAAGGCGAGGGCGCCGTTCCAGACCACCAGGATGAGGAATCCCAGGATCATCAGGATGCCGAGCGCGAGCGCGCCGCCCAGCATCCACAGGGCCGGCTCGCCGCGCGCGGCGATGTCGGTCCCGGGCGTGCGGACGACGCCGGCGTCGGCCCGCTCCCCCGCCTCGCCTCCGATCTCCGCGCGTTGGATGACTTCCACGGCCATCGGCGTCCGCCTCTAAAGCTGTGCCGCGCGGCGGCGGAAGCGCAGCCGCACCAGCTCGGCGAGGGTGTTGATCACGAAGGTCATGACGAACAAGGTCAGCGCGGCGAGGAACAGCATGCGGTAGAGCGAGCCGCCGCGCACCGCCTCCGGCAGCTCGACCGCGATCGTCGCGCTCAAGGCCCTGAGGCCGTTGAAGAGGTTCCAGTCGATCAGCGGCGTGTTGCCGGCCGCCATCACCACGATCATGGTCTCGCCGACCGCGCGGCCCATGCCGATCATCACCGCGGCGAAGACGCCGCTCATGGCGGTCGGCAGCACGATGGAGGTCGCCGTCTGCCAGGGCGTGGCGCCGCAGGCGAGACTCGCAGCCCGCAAATGCTCGGGCACCGCGTTCAGCGCATCCTCGGCGATCGTGTAGATGATCGGGATGACGGCAAAGCCCATCGCGAACCCGACCACCAGCGTGTTGCGCTGGACATAGGTGTCGAACACGCCGCCGCGCGGGTCGAGCCCGGTTCCGGCGAGCAGGCTGGCCAGCAGCCAGCTCACGATCGCTCCCAGCAGCAGGAATGCGGCCCAGCGGGCGAAGTCGATCACTCCGGCCGACGCGCCGCTGCGGCGCAGGAGCATGGCATAGGCCTCGCCGTAGAGGCGCCGAAAGAGCCAGCGCAATGCGAGCACCGAGACCGGCAGCAGGAGGACCGTGAGCATCGGCGCGCCGCTGCCGATGGCGCCATTGACCCAGTCCTGGAAATCGCCGGCGAAGAACAGCGCCTCGAAACTCGGCGCCAGGGCGTAGGCGCCGGCGAGCGCGGCGCCGATGACGAGGAACGTGGTCGCGAATTTCGGCAAGCCACCCCAGCGCAGGGCGATAGCCTGCGGCATCATCTGCCAGAGATAGGCGGCGAGCAGCAGCGCGACCGGCACCAGGGCGAAGGCGAGGATCACGGCCGAGATCCAGCTCTCGACCACCGGCGCGATCACCAGCGCGGCCAGGAACCCCAGCACCACCGACGGCAGCGAGGCCATCAGCTCCATCGTCGGCTTGACCACCGAGCGCACGCGCCGATGCACGAACTCGGAGGTGTAGATAGCCGCCAGCAGCGCGAGCGGGATGGCGAATAGCAGCGAATAGACCGTCGCCTTGAGGGTGCCGAAGATGAGCGGCACCAGCGACAGCTTGGGCTCGAAGGCGTCGCTCCCGGAGGAGGACTGCCAAGTATAGCCGGGGCCGGGATAGCCCTCGTACCAGACTTCGCCGAACATCGTGCCGAAGCTGGTCTCCGGATGCGGGATCGAGATCTGCCAGAATTGCGCGGCGCCGTTGCCGGCCACCGCCAGGACGGCGTTGTCGCGGGGCGCGAGCGCGATCGCGCTCCAGCTCGCCCCTCCTCCGCTCTGCGCGAGCTTCAGAACCGTCGCCTCCCTGGTCGCGTGGCGCACCCAGACCTCTCCGGAGGCATCGGCCGTGACGAACAGCTTGGAGCGCTCGCTGGCATCGAATGCCGTGACGGCGGCACCATGCTTTTCGAGGCTATGGGCGCGCACCAGCGCGTAGCCGTCCTCGGTGCGCGCATTCGCCCGCGGCAGCCGGAAATAGATGTCGACCGAACCGTCCGACCCGCCGGCCACGATCGACTGCTCGCCGATGAGGAAGCCGAGCGCCGTCAGCTCCACCCCGACGCCGAACAGCTTGCGCTGCTCGGCCATGACGGGCGCGTCGAAATTGCGGGTGTCGAACCGATAGAGCGTGCCGTCCGCGGCGGCGGCATAGACCTGGTCGGCGCCTTCGGTCACCAGCAACGAGCGGATCTCGGTTCCGGCCGGCAGGGGCGGCAAGGTCGAGACCGCGACCTCGGTCGTTTCCTCGCCGGTCAGCAGGTTGGTCGCGGACTCTCCGAGCCCGAGCCGCAGCACGCCGCTCGCATCGGCGCTGACGAAAGCCTTGGTCGGGCGCTCCGCCGTACCGCCGAGACGATAGTCGAGCGCGATGATCGGCGCGGCCGCTCCCTCCTCCACCGGGGTCGGCTCCTCCAGGGTCGTCTCGACGGTCAATTTGCGGAGCTGGCCGGCGGAAATGAGCACGTATAAAGCGCCGTCCTTCAGATACTCGCGGTCGCTCAGAGGTTCCGCATCCGGCGGCAGCGCGCTGGCGGGAAGGGTCTCGGCGACGATCTTCATGGTTCCGAAGCGCACCGTGCCGTCCTCGAATCCGAACGCCAGGTCGCGCCCCGAGAGCGAGCGGGAGAAGGCCGTCGGCGCCAGGCCGCCGAAATCGAAGCCAGGACCCGGCACCGCCTTGCCCGTCGCGAGATGGACCAGAGTCGCGGTTCCGGCCGGGTGCAGCTCGACGGCGATGGTTCGGTAGTCGTCCATCACCGTCATCACCGCCCCGCCGCGCTTCGGCTGGGCGACGAGCTCTCCGAGTTGCGGCGCCGGAAGCCCATGAGCCTCGAGAGTCTTGCCGCCCGTGAAGAGCGGCGCGACCACCTGCACCAGATAGGCCATGATGCCGAAGACGGCGAGGATCACGAAGATGCCGCCGATGCGGATGGCCCAATCGGCCGCGCGGTCGGCGACCAGCACCGAGCGGCGGGTCTTGCGGATGGGCCTCGGAGCGGCAGCGGGTTCGGGAGTTTCGGCAGACATGGAGGTCCATTAAGCGAGCGGAGCGGGAGTGTCTCTCCCGCCCCGAGCCGTTGATCAAGAGCCCTATTGCGTCATCCCGTCCAGGCCCAGCGCCTTGGCGTCCTTGTCGGCGATCTTGGCGGTGATCGGGAAGTAGCCGTCCTTGATCACCGCCTGCTGGCCCTGCTTCGAGAGCACATATTTGACGAACTCGGCCCGCAGCGGGTCCAGCGGCTGGTTGGGGTCCTTATTGGTGTAGACGTAGAGCAGGCGCGCGAGCGGGTACTTGCCGGCATAGGCCTGCTCCGGCGTCGCCTCCACGCACTGGCCGGCCCTCTTGGCGAGAGGCACCGCCCGGACGTCCGCGGTCTTGTAGCCGATGCCCGAATAGCCTATGGCGAGTTTGTCGGTGGCGACGCCCTGGACCACGGCGGATGAGCCGGGCTGCTCCTTCACACCGTCCTTGTAGTCGCCCTTGAAGAGCGCCTCGTCCTTGAAATAGCCGTAGGTGCCCGAGGCCGAGTTGCGGCCATAGAGCGAGATCGGCTTGGCGGCCCATTCGCCGGTGAGGCCGAGATCGCCCCAGCTGGCGATGCCCTTGTCGAGGCCGCCCTTGCGCGTCTTGGAGAAGACCGCATCCACCTGCTGCAGGGTCAGGCACTGGATCGGGTTGTCCTTGTGAACGAAGATCGCGAGCGCATCCACCGCCACCGAGATGGGCGTCGGCTTGTAGCCGAACTTCTTCTCGAACTCGTCCGCTTCGGACGGCTTCATCGGGCGCGACATCGGCCCAAATTGAGCCGTGCCGGCGATCAGCGCGGGCGGGGCGGTGGAGGAGCCCTTGCCCTCGATCTCGATCTTGACGTTGGGATACTGCGCCTTGAACCCCTCGGCCCAGAGCGTCATCAGGTTGTTCAGCGTATCCGACCCGATCGATTTGATATTGCCCGAGACGCCGCTGACCGGCTGATAATCCACGAGCTTCGGGTCGAGCTCGACCGCGGCGGCGGCGGTCGCGAGCGAAAGGCTCGCCGTCAGGGCCAATAGCGCCGATCTCATAAGCATCACAGCTCTCCTCTCGCACTGGCCGGCCGGGCCCCGGGCCGCTTCGAGGCTCACAGAGGTTCGAAGCCGGCCCGAGCGCGGGCGCCGCTATCAATAGAGGCCGTGTGTAATGACCATAAGTCGGTTCGATGACAGTTGGATGACAATGTCCCCGCCGGTCGATGGCGGCTCACCGCCGGCGCGCGCCCACCGGGAAGCCGAGATCGCCCAGCTTCACCACCGCCTCGGTGCGGCTGCGCGCGCCGAGGACCCGCAGGATATTGGAGACATGGACCTTGACCGTCTGCTCGGCGAGCTGCAGGGCCTCCGCAATCTCCCGGTTGGAGCGGCCCTCCGACAGGAGCAGCAGCACCTCCGATTGCCGGCGGCTGAGCTGCCGTAGGGCCGCGTGCGAGCGGAAGAGCTCCCTCTGATCCACCTGTGGCGCCGCCTTGGGGGCATTGCGCATCAGCGAGGCCGGCAGGTAGGTCTGGCCCGAGAGGACCCCCGCCAAGGCATCGAGCAGCTCGCGGCCGGTCATGGATTTGGAAATGTAGCCGGTCACCCCCAGCTCGAGCGCCCGCAGAACGTCCTCGCGCCGCTCGGAGGCGGAGACGATCACCAGCGGCACCTCCGGGGCGTGCTCGCGTACCATCGCCACTCCGGCGAAGCCGTCCATGCCCGGCATGGCGAGGTCGAGCAGTATGAGATCGAAATCGGCCAGCTTGTCGTTGAGGCCCATGACGTCGTAGAAGCTGCCGGCCTCGGTGACCGTAAGGTCCTGGAAGCCTGCGCTCATGAACTGGGTCAGGCCCTGGCGAAATAGCGCGTGATCGTCGGCGATTAGGACGTTCATCAGCTGCTCTGCGGGAATACCGAGTAGGTTTCGGAAAGAAGTAAGTCTCTACCTCAGCCGTATGGTATCATTTTAACGCGGGACTTGTTTAATATCTGGACGTGGTAATGAAATAAAAATCCGGCTAGTCGATCGAAAGCTGCGCATGGGCGGATGGTGAGCGAGACTGTGGTATTCGGCGAGCAAGCCAAGGCGCTCGCCAAGCGGGATTCGGTCGACGAGCTGCTTCAAAGGATCAGGGTCCTGGAGCGCGCGGTGGCCGAATCGCGCGAGAGCGAGCGTCGCTATCGCGGCTTGGTCGAATCCGGGCGCGACATGATTGTGCGGATCGACACCGACTTCCGCTTCACCTTCGCCAACGACGCATGCTGCCGGACATTTGGCCGGCGGCGAGAAGACCTGATCGGGACCCACATGTTCCCGGTCGTTTTCCCCGACGACCTTCCGAACACGATCACCGCGCTCAAGGCCCTTTCGGAGCCCCCGCATCGGACCAGCACCCTGGAGCGCAACATCACGTCGGAAGGCATCCGCTGGATTGCGTGGGAGGCCTGCGCCATCCTCGACGACGAAGGACGCGTGCTCGAATATCAGGGGATCGGGCGCGACGTCACCGAGTTCCGCAGGCTCGAGCAGGAGCTGTTCCGGGCGAAGAACGAGCTCGAGCAGCGGGTGCGCGAGCGCACCGCGCAGCTGGAGGAGGCACTGAGCGAGCGCGCCCGCATCGCCGATGAGCTGGAGCGTCATAACCGAAGAATCCGCGCCCTCGAGCAGACCATCCCGGTCGGCATCTTCGAATCCGACACGGTTGGGCGCGTCATCTATTCCAATGCCGGGCTGATGGACCTGACCGGCTACACCGAGGAGCAGCTGAGCGGCTACGGCTGGCGGATCATGATTGCGCCCGAAGGAGCCGACAAGGTCTTCCTTGGCTGGCAGCGCGCGGTGCAGGAGCATCAGCCCTATTTCGAGGAGGTCCAGATCCGCACCCCGGACGGGAAGCACAAATGGGTCCTGGTCCAGGCTGCGCCGATGTTCGGTTCGGATGGGGTCTTCCGCGGACATGTCGGGACCGTCACCGACATCACGCACCAGAAGACGGTTCAAGACGCGCTGCGCGCCGGCGAAAAGCAGCTGCGGCAGGCCAAGGAGGAGGCCGAACGCGCCGATCTCGCCAAGTCGAAGTTCCTCGCCGCCGCCAGCCACGATCTGCGGCAGCCCTTGCAGGCCGCCAATCTGTTCATGGCGGTGCTGCAGAACCGCGTGAACGAGGAGGAGCGACGCTTCGTCCTGGACAAGCTGCAGCAGTCCTTGAGCGCGCTGGAAAGCCTGCTCAACGCGCTGCTTGACGTCTCAAAGCTGGAGGCGGGCGTAAGCCAGCCCTCCCCGTCGATCTTTCCGGTGGGCGAGCTTTTCATCCAGCTCGCCAGCGAGTTCGCCCCGCGCGCGGCAGAGCGGCGCCTGCGCTTCCGGGTGGTGCCGGCTTCGGTCTATCTGCGCACCGACCGGACGTTCCTGGAACGCATCCTGCGCAACTTGCTCTCCAACGCGCTCGCTTACACCGAGCAGGGCGGAATACTCCTCGGCGCGCGCCGGCGCGGCCGGCATCTGCGCATCGAGGTCTGGGATACTGGCATCGGCATTCCGGCGGACAAGCTGGAGGAAATCTTCGAGGATTTCAGCCAGCTCGGCAACGAGCACCGGGACCGCGATCGCGGCCTGGGCCTCGGCCTCGCCATCGTCAAGCGCATCGCCAAGCTGCTCGACAGCCGGGTCACCGTTCGCTCCAGGCCCGGAAAGGGCTCCGTCTTCGCCTGCGACATCCCCCTGGCGCACCCAGCGCCCCAAGCTGCGCCAGCCGCCGACGAGCCCGGCCATGCGCCCTCGGAAGGGCCAGGCAGGCTGATAGCCGTCATCGATGATGAGGTGAGCGTCCGCGAGGGCCTCGCCCTGCTGCTGTCGGACTGGTGACATGTGCCCGTCGTGGGCTCGACGACCGGCGAGGTCATGGACCAGCTTGCCGAGCTCGGCCTGGCGCCGGACCTCATCATTGCGGACTATCAGCTGGCGGGAGGGCGCACCGGGGCCGAAGCGATCGAGGAGATCCGGCGGCAATGCGGACGAAATCTGCCGGCCATCGTGCTGACCGGCGATACCGCGCCCGAGCATCTCGGCGCGGCGCGGCGGAAGGGCTACATCCTTCTGCACAAACCCATCGGGCAGGAACATTTGCGGCTTGTGCTGGGTTCATTGCTCGAGGGCAAAGGTGCAGCTCGGACCTGATTATCTGGGGGTTCAAATCGGAACGGACGGGCCGCGCAGCACCGCCGCGACGCGTGCCGCCTTGCGCCTGGAATCGGCGCTGTTCTGGACGGTCTTGGGCACCCTTGCGGCCATGCCACTGCCGTTCGGCAGCGCATGGCCTTGGGCCTGGAGCCTCGCCGCCGTCCTGATCGGGCTGGTTCTGCTGACCTACGGGCTGGGTCTGGTCTTCACCGAGGCGAGACTTGCCCTGCCGATGCGGCGGCTGCGCGTTCCCCTGCTGCTGCTGTCCTTTCCGGTCCTCTGGGCGTTCCTGCAGGCGACGCCGCTGGGCGGCTCGGATCTGGCCCACCCCATCTGGTCGGCCGGCGGGGAGGCGCTGGGCCGGCCCGTTTCCGGCAAGATCAGCGTCGACACCCACGCGACGGGCACCTCGGTGATGCGCCTCTTCCTCTATGTCGGGGTGTTCTTCCTGGCCGTTCAACTCTGTCGAAGCGCCGACCGCGCCTTCTTCGCCCTGAACGCCATCGTGGCGATCGGCGCGGCCTATGGCCTGTACGGAATCATCGCGTATCTGCTCATGCCCGAGCAGCTCGCCTGGCTGCCGCGTACGAGCCCTCGGGGCGACCTGTCCGCAGCCTTCCTCGACGGGATTCCGTACGCCACATTCGCCTCCCTTGGGCTGATCGCGGCAATCGCTCTTGTGGCCAAGCTGGTGCACCGGCCGGCTGTCGGGAGCGGCAGCAGAAAAGCGGTTCTCTCCAACCTTGCGCGCATTCTTGGGGCGAAAGGCTGGGCCCCCGCGGGGGCCGTCCTGGCGCTCGCAGCCGCGACGCTGCTGACCCATTCCCGCGCCGGGCTGATCGCGACCGGGATCGGCGTGGTCGTGCTCCTTTTCTGCCTGCTCAGCGCCACGCGGCTGAACCGGTTCGGGCGGAGCGCCCTGGCCGCGCTGGTGGTCGGCGGCATGCTCCTGACGGTGCATCTGGCGAGCGAAACGGCTCTGGAGGAGGGCGCGGCCGCTGACGCTTCGCCCGGCCAGCAGAGAGCCGCCCTCAACGCCCTGGTGTGGCAGGGCATCACCGATTCCCCCCTGCTCGGCCATGGCTATGGCGCCTTCGAATCGGCGTTCCAGGGCTACGGCGACGGCACGGTCCAGGGCTACGCGCCCAACGCGCACAACGACTATATGGAGCTGGCCTTCGATCTGGGCCTGCCGGCCGCCGGCCTGCTGCTGCTCGCGATAGGCTCCGTGGCGCTGCGCTGCCTCATCGGCGTCTACGACCGCCGGCGCGACATCGTTTATCCCGCGCTGGCGGTCGCTGCGACCTCGGTCGCCGCCGCCCAGGCGCTGACGGACTTCAGCCTGCAGGTTCCGGCGACCGCCGCGCTGCTGGCCTTCATCCTGGGCCTAGGCTACAGCCAATCCTGGACCTCTTCGGAGGGCTGAAGGGCTAGCGGACCAGGGTCTCGAACCGCTGCAGGTCCTCGGGCTGGTCGAGCAGCGCGGCGCGGACCAGGCGGGTGACCTCGGGCCCGGAAGATTTCGCGAAGCCGGACAGCTGGTCCGGATCGGCGCGCCAGGCGAGGCGGATCTGCCGATCGAGCAGATCATGGTCGCCCTCCCGCAGATGCGCGGCGAGCGCGAATCCGAGACGCACGCGCCAGAGCGCCAGGCGCGGTTCGGCAGGGGCGGTCAGCACCGACATCCGCCAAGCGTCGGCGGCGCCGGGTCCGGCCCCGTCCCTCAGGTTGCGCGCATAGGCCAGGCGCGCCCAGCCGTAGCCGTCCGCGGGCGAGGCCGACAGACCGCCCTCCAGCAACGAGACCGCATCCACCACGAGGTCCCGCCGCTCGGCCTGCGCGCGGGCCGGCAGGCGGTCCGCCAGCGCCAGTTTGGCGCCGGCAAGCTGCGCGGCGAACCGGCCGGAAGCGGAGAACCGGCGCGCGGCGGATGCGCGCCAGGCCAGCCGCCCGAGATCTTCCTCGCTGACCGGCCGTCCGTCCTCGATCGCGTCCAGCACGCGCTCGGCCGGAACCATCACGACCGCGCTGGCGAGCCGGGGCAATCCGAACACCAGCAGGCAGGCGCCCAGCGCGAAGGGCAGCAGCGCCTCCGGCCACCGCCGCCGAAGCAACGCGACGGCGGGCTCGGCCTCAGTTGGCGTAGTAGCCCTTGTATCGGTCATAGTAGTAGCCGGAGTCGCCGTAGCTGAACCGGGCATGCTTGCGCATGTTGACCCGGGTCAGAACGGCGCCGGCGATGCGGCCGCCGGACTGGCGCAGCTGCCGGATCGCCGAGATCGTCACCTCGCGCGGGGTGGTCTCCCACCGCACCATGACCAAAGTGGCGTCCGCCAGCCCCGACAGCACGACCGCATCCGACACCGCCATGATCGGCGGAGAGTCGATCACGACCAGATCGTAGAGCGAGCTCATCTGCCGGATCAGGTCCCGCATCCGGCGCGAGCCCAACAGGTCCTGCGGCCCCGGCGTGTCGGGCTGCGAGGGAATGATGTGCATCCCGCTCGGCTCGTCCTTGTGCAGCACGCCGGGAATGAGCGCATCGCCGGCGAGCAGCTCGCGCAATCCCGCATCCGACTCCAGCCCCAGCACGCGCGCCACCTTCGGCCGGCGCATGTCGGCGTCCACGAGCACCACCTTCAGGCCGGAGCGCGCGGCGATGCGGGCGAGCGAGATCGCGAAGGTCGTCTTGCCTTCCTCGGGCAGCGCCGAGGTCACCAGGATGACCTTGGGCGGATGGTCGACGTTCGAGAAATGCAGCGCGGTCCGCACCGACTGCAGAGCCTCGGCATAGGCCGAGGTCGGTTTTTGCAGGAGATAGTCCTGCGGCTGCGACTTGCGGGAGGCGCGCACGGCCGGGATGAGCCCCAGTCCCGGCACGCCGGTCAGCCGCTCGACCTGCTCGGGCGAGCGGAAGCCGTTGTCGAGCCGCTCGATCAGCAGCGCCAGGAAGATTCCCAGGAAGAGCGAGATGCCGAGCGCCAGCGCGAGGATCACCTTCTTGCGGGGGAAGGACGGCCAGGCCGGCACTTCAGCCGCCGAGATGATGCGCGCGTCGGGCTGAATGATCTGATCCTGGTTCGAGGTCTCCTTGAAGCGGTTGAGGAAGGTCTCGAACAGCGCGCGGTTGGCGTCCGCTTCGCGCTGCAGCTCGTTCAGCTTCACCGAAGCTTTGCTGAGCTCGCCGACATTCTGCTGGATCGAAGCCAGATTGGAGGCCAGCGTGCTCTCGCGGGCGCGGGCGACCTCCACCTCGTTGGCGAGCGAGAGCACGATCTTGTTCACCTCGGCGTCGATCTTGCTGCGCAGGTCGCGGATCTCCGCCTTGAGGTTGATCATGGTCGGATGGCGCTCGCCGTAGCGGCCGGCCAGTTCGGCCTGTTGGCGCGCCAAGTCCGTTTCCTGCTCGCGCAGACGCTGGATCAGCGGATTGGCCAGGACCTCGGGCGAGCTGTCGACGCCGCCGGTCTTGACCAGCTCGCGCACGCGCCGCAGCCGGGCTTCGGTCTGGGCGCGCTCGGTGCGCGCCAGGATCAACTGGCTGTTCAGTTCCGAGAGCTGCTGGGAGGAGACGGTCTGGCCCTGATTGTCGATGAGATTGGACTGCTCCTTGTATGCCTGGAGAGCGGTCTCCGATTCCTTCACCTTCTCGCGCAGGTCGGCCAGGCGCTCATTGAGCCAGGCGGTGGCGCGCCGGGTGGCCTCGAACTTGGCCTCCAGCTGATCGACCAGATACTGGTCCGCGACCGCATTGGCGATCACCGCGGCCTTCTCGGGATCTTCGGAGGTGAAGTTCACGATGATGCTGTAGGAGCGGCGGTCGTTGGACACCTTCAGATGGCCGAGGAAAGAGCCGATTACCGAACTGAGGGCGGCGGTCTCCTCCTCCTCGGCCGTACGCGGCTCTTCCGGCGCCTGTCTCTGCGCGCCCAGCCCCACCGCCGCCATCGCCCAGCGCGCCCCGGATTCCACCCAGTAGAGCGGGTTGACGTAATCGAGCGCCGAACGCTGGCGCAGGCTGGCGTTGAACTCCGGATCCTGCATCAGCCCGAGCTTCTCCACGACCCTGCGGGCCAGGGAGCGCGAGGTGATGATGTTGATTTCCGACTGCACCCCCGTTTGAAAGGCGCCCGGATCCGTATTGAGCCCGGAGACCACCGTTTCGATATCGACCACATTCTGCTGGCGGGTGTTGAGCATCAGTTCCGCCGAGGAGGTATAGCGGGGCGTCAGCTGGATCAGGACCAACAGGGTCAGCAGCAGGACCGCAGCCACCGTGCCGAAGATCACGCTCTTCCGGCGCCGCAGCATGCCGAGGATGGAACGCAGGTCGATTTCGCGGTCCTCGACGACCGCCGGCACGACCGCATCGAGCCGCCGCGAGCCGAATTCTTCGGGTAGAATCGTGGCCATAGTTATCCGCTTGCCCCCCTTGGCTGCGCAGGAAGAACGCAGGTCGGAGCCCGTCGGTTCCTCGCCCGGCGCAGCCGATCGGGTGAATTCAGAGTGAACGGCAGCGCATCCCAATGGATGCAGACCCGAGGCGGCCCGAGTTACCCCATTCGGGGCCGGGCGGGAGGGGACGCGCAAATAGAAAGGCCGGCCCGAAGGCCGGCCCCTCCGCCCCCAACAGACCTGCCGATTAAAGCTGTGCGCCCACCCGGAACAGGATGACGTTCTGCGAGAACTCGTCGGCGGTATCCGAGTTCCGGGTCCGGTGCGTGAACTCGGCCCCCGCATAGAAGTTTCGGTTGATCAGATAGCGCGCCGAGAGCAAGCCGGTGAAGATGTCGTCCTCGCGGTCGATGCCCTCGTAATCGTCGCGGCCAACGGTCAACCCGGCGCCCAGCAGCACATTGCGCAGAAGCTCGTGCTCGACCGAGGCTCCGAGGCGCGTCGCCAGATAGCCCGAGGCATTGGCCTGCGTCGTCTCCTCGGTGCTGACCTCGAGGAACCCGCGCAGGGAGGTGAGGCCCGTGATGTTCCAGAGCAGGCTGCCGCCGGCCGCCAGCCCGTCGATGTCGTTCAGCTCCTCGTTGTCATAGGTGGTGTGCTGGTAGCCGACGAAGACCTCGCCGGAGACCTTTCCGGTGAAGTCGAGGTCGGTGCCGATGACCGCGGCGTAACCGACCGAATCGCGATCGAGACCGTTCTCGTCCACCTCTTCATAGTTCCGCATCCGACCGCTCACGCGCACGAAGGCCTCGGTGTCGGGCAGATACTCATATCCGACCCGGCCGGTCAGGAGGTACTGGACGCGGTCGCGGTCGTCCTGGTCGATCTCCCCGCCGCCAGCGGCGTCGACATCGTGGAAGTCGAAATGGTCGACATTGCCGTCCAGCCGCGCCGAGATCCGGCCGCGGCCGCGGAAGGCGCCGAGATTGGCGGAGTACATGTCGTACTCGGTGGGCTCTTCGCCGGCGACGTCGTCGGGCGAGCCGCGGTCCTCGTGGCGGTGACGCCAGCCGAGACCGCCGAAGATGAAGGTCTCGCGCACCACGTCCAGGCGGCCGTCCAGCAGGGCGAAGCCATCGAGGAAGTTCTCGTCCTCATTGTCGAGATAGAAGCCCGCCTCGGCGCCGGTGCGCAGATTGAGCGCGTGGCGCCCCCAGTTTGACTCCACATCGACCTCGGGCCGGACCACGGTGATGAAGTCGTCTTCCTCATCGTCGTCATCGGCGAAGATGTTGTCGTTGTAGGCCTCGCCCAGTTCGATGCGGGGGAAGACCAAGAACCCGCCGGCGCGCACGCCCAACGGGTCGTAATCGGGGCGCGGCCGCTCGAACACGCTCTCACCGCGCCGAGGCTCCTGAGCCTGCGCCTCGGCGGCGGTCAGCGTCGCCGCGACCGCCATGGCGCATCCGGACAGCAGCGTCGCTACGCGCCGGTTCCGATCCGTCATTCAGTACCCCCTTGATCTCAGGTTGCCGAGTATTCGCTCAGGTCGAGCCGCCGGCGAGAACGCGGCGAAGCAACTCTCCGCCAAGCGGACCCTGCAATCGAAGTCGAAGTCTGGCTTGTCATTGAGCAATAATCGATAGGTCGCGACCTTACTCCGACAGTCTTCAGCGCTCTGTGGCCATTCTGCACCAGTCCGACCATCGCGTTTGCTGGGATGGAAGCGAACTCGTTGGAACGCGCGGACGCCTCAGTCCTGGAACGCGCGCCAGACCAGCAGGCCCGCCCCGCCCCACAGCATCCATGCGAGAATGGACGCAAGCAGGATGACCAGCAGCTTGCGGCGCGGGGACCAAAGCCGATCGGGCTCGGCAGACGCCGTCGGAATCGAATCGGCGGGTGGTCGATGTTCCTGGAGCATAGGATGGAGGAAATGCCGGATCGTGAAGTCGCTGCTCTGCCGCTCGCCAGACACTCTATTCCACCATACTGGACTGATTTGTGCCAGATACACGAAAGATTGAGATGCTCATTAGATTATTTCATTTTACCGCGGAACATGGACGGATCAGCAAACGTTGCAGGGTGCAGGGGACAAGGATGCCAAGCCGTCGGGACTGCCTGCTTCAGCTGCTATGCTTGCCGCTCGCGCCGCTGTCTCTCGCGGCGGCGCCGGCAGAAGAGCGTCAGGCCTGTCTTTGCGACGAGACGGGAGCGCCCCTGACCGCCGAGACGGGCGAGCCGCTCGGCTACTGACGTTTGGGGGAATGCTTCGGCGATGATCGTTCCAGTGATCCTGTCGGGAGGGTCCGGGACAAGGCTTTGGCCGCTGTCCCGTTCCAGCTATCCCAAGCAGTTCCTCAAGGTGGGCTCGGGAGAGTCTCTCCTGCAGCAGACCGCCCGCCGGGTGGCCGGCCACGGCTTTGCGGCGCCCGTCGCGGTCTCGAACGAGGAGCAGCGATTCCTCATCGCCCATCATCTGCTCGAGGCCGGCGCAGCGCCCCAGAAGATTCTCCTTGAGCCGGCGGCGCGCAACACGGCGCCCGCCGCCGCCGCGGCCTGCGTCTATCTCTCCCAAGGTCAGGATCCGCTGCTTCTGCTCCTGCCGGCCGACCATGTGATCGGCGACGCCGAGGCTTTCCGAGCCGCGATCACCACGGGTGCAGGCTATGCGCGCGACGGCTATCTGGTGACCTTCGGGATCCGGCCGGACCGGCCGCACACCGGCTTTGGCTATATCGAGGCGGGCCGCAGCCTGTCCGCGGACAGCTCGGCCGCCGCGCATGCGGTTGCGCGCTTCGTCGAGAAGCCGGACGCCGCCACCGCCAGGAGCTACGTGGAGAGCGGGTCGCATTACTGGAACGGCGGCATATTCCTCTTTCGCGCTTCGACCTTCATCCGCGAACTCGAATCCTTCGCGCCGGAGGTTCTCGCCGCGTGCCGGGAAGCAGTGGAGCGCGGCAGCCACGACGGGGATTTCTTCCGACTGGAGGGCGCCGCGTTCCGGCGCGCTCCGGACCGGTCGATCGACTACGCGGTCATGGAGAAGACCGCCGCGGCGGTGGTCGTGCCGGTGGAGATGGGCTGGTCGGATGTCGGCTCCTGGTCCGCTCTTTGGGAGGTGGGCGAGAAGGACGCGTCCGGCAATGTGGTGGAAGGGGACGCGGTGCTGCATGAGGTGAGCGGCACCTACATCCGCACCGACGGTCCGCTGGTCGCCGGGATCGGCGTCTCCGACATGGTCGTTGTGGCGACCGAAGACGCCGTGCTGGTGGCCCCCAAGGACCGCGCCCAGGAGGTCCGCGCCATCGTCGAGCGGCTAAAATCCTCGGGGCGGACGGAGCACGAGGCGCACCGGCTGGTCCACCGCCCGTGGGGCAGCTATCGGACCATCTCGCTAGGCGACCGTTTCCAGGTGAAGGAGATCATCGTCAAGCCGGGAGCGTCCCTCAGCCTGCAGAAGCACCATCATCGTGCCGAGCACTGGGTCGTCGTGGAAGGCACCGCATCGGTGGTCCGCGGGGAGGAAACGCTGCTCCTGCACGAGAACCAGTCGATCTTCATCCCGCTCGGCACCAAGCACCGGCTCTCCAATCCGGGCAAGCTGCAGCTGCGGCTGATCGAAGTACAGTCGGGCTCCTATCTGGGCGAGGACGACATCGTGCGCTTCGAGGACAATTACGGCCGCGCGCGCTGAGCGCCCGCGAGGCGCGCCTTAAAGGCGGCCCACCTCGAATTCCGCGCAGCTATGCCCGTGCTGGCCGAGGCCGTCCTCGATGTGGTCGGCGGCGAGCGGAGTTCCCATCAGATACTGCGCGGCGGGAGTGTCGCGCGCCTCGGCCGCCTCCTGCACCAGGCGGTCCCAATCCTCCATGTCGCCATCGCCGCGGCCGAGCCACATCAGCGCGACGAGGTTGGACGTCTCCTCCTCGTTGAGACCGGCGATGAAATCGCCGAGCTCGGTGCGCGTCACATCGTCTGCGTCATCCTCGAGCACTTCGACGAAGTGGTCGTCGGACGGATTGGAGCCGGAATCAGGATCGTCGTCGCCGGCCACCTGCGCCTGAAGCTGGCGCAGCTTGACGATCACGAAGCAGACCTTCTCGGCGCTGATGGCGATCATGAACCTACCCGTCCTTCGCCCGGATCGGCATGAAAACCCGGGAGGGCTGCGGCCGTTCCCTAGCCCGCGGACGCCGGACAGATCGCGCGCTCGGTGACCGGCGCGTCGGGCATGCGCGCGCGAATGATGCGGGCGCGCTCGCGGACATAGGCCGAGGGCTTGGCGGGCGACCATTCGCGCGGATTGGGCAGAACCGCCGCCAGCAGCGCGGCTTCGTTCGGCTTGAGCGCGCGCGCGGGCTTGCCGAAATAGGTCTGCGAGGCCGCTTCCGCCCCGTAGATGCCGGGCCCCCATTCGGCGATGTTCAAGTAGAGCTCCAGGATGCGCTCCTTGCTCAAGCCGATCTCCAGCCAGGGCGTCAGATAGGCCTCGGCGGCCTTGCGCACGAAATTCCGCCCGGGCCAGAGGAACAGGTTCTTGGCCGTCTGCATGGTGATGGTGCTGGCGCCGCGCACCCGGCGGCCGCGCCGCCAGTCGCGAACGGCTTTTTCCAGCTCCACCGGGTCGAAGCCGTAATGCTCGCAGAAGCGGGCGTCCTCGGCGGCGATGACCGCGCGGAACAGCTCGGCGGAGATGGCCTGGCGCGGCACCCAGTCGCGATGGAGCCCCTCGCCCTCGAACAGGCGCAGGATCATCAGCGGCGTGACCGGCGGCGGCACCACGCCATAGAGGAGGATCCCCGCGCCGGGCACGCCGACCGCCACCGCCAGCAGGCCCCCGATCAGGCGTGACGCCCAGCGCGAGCGCCAACCCCGGCCGAGCGCGCCGGCGCGCCTGCGCGAAGGTGATGAGGTCGCGACCATCGGCCCTGTTTTGCCAGAGCCGGGCCGCGGAATCGAGCGGCAACTGCCAAGATCGCGGGGGTCAGCCCTCGTTCAAGGTGAAGCCGATCCGCAGCACCACCTGGAAGTGAGCGACCTCGCCGCCTTCGATGTGGCCGCGCATCTCCTTGACCTCGAACCAGCGCAGATTCTCAAGAGTCTCCGAGGCGCGCCCGACACCCTTGCGGATGGCGTCCTCGACGCTCTCGGACGAGGATGAGGCAAGCTCAATGATCTTGTAGACGTGGTCGTCCATCGGCTGTTCCCCTTCGGCGGACCGACGGGAGCGTCGGCCCTCCGGCAGAACGGGCGCGGCGCGCGCGGGTTGCCCTGCTCGAGGCTCGCCGCGCGCGATGGCGCAACTTTTTCGCCAATTCAGCTGTTTTCCGACACTCCGATCTCTGGGGGCGGTGCGAATGGGCGAACGTGTGTTGATCACGGGTGGAGCCGGCTTCATCGGGTCCCACCTGGCGGACGAGCTGCTGGCCGCCGGTCGCGAGGTCCGCGTGCTGGACAACTTGACCGAGCAGGTTCACGGCGGCGCAGACAGGGCGCCGGATTACCTCTCGCCCGAAGTCGAGTTCGTTTCAGGGGATGTGCGCGATGCCGAGGCGGTGGCGCGCAGCCTCGCCGGCGTGGACGCGGTGGTCCATCTCGCGGCGCGCGTCGGCGTCGGCCAGAGCATGTACGAAATCGACGAGTATGTGGACACCAACGAGCGCGGCACCGCCGTGCTCCTCCAGGCGCTGATCGCGCGCCCGGTGCGCAAGCTGGTCGTGGCCTCCTCGATGAGCATCTATGGCGAGGGGCTCTATGCGAACGGCGGCGGCGCCCCTCGCGAGGACGTCGAGCGCACCCATGCCCAGCTGCAGGAGCATCGCTGGGATCCCGTCGACGAGCAGGGCCGGGCCCTGGCGCCGCTGCCGACGCCCGAGAGCAAGCGCCCGCAGCTGGCTTCGGTCTATGCCCTTTCCAAATTCGTGCAGGAGCGGATGTGCCTGGTGACCGGGCGCGCCTATGGGATCCCGACCATGGCGCTGCGGTTCTTCAACGTCTATGGCCCGCGGCAGGCGCTCTCCAACCCCTATACGGGCGTGCTCGCCATTTTCGCCGCGCGGCTGCTGAACCAGAAGCGCCCGGTGATCTTCGAGGATGGGCTGCAGCAGCGCGACTTCGTGCATGTGCAGGACATCGCCCGCGCCTGCCGGCTGGCGCTGGAGCGCGACTGCGCCGATGCGGTGGTCAACATCGGCAGCGGCGAGGCCTCGACCATTCTCCAGATCGCCGAGCGGCTGGCGCTCGCATTGGGGCGCAACGACGTCGAGCCGGAGATCACGGGACAGTTTCGCGCCGGCGACATCCGGCACTGCTTCGCCGATATCGGCCAAGCGCGCCGGCTGCTCGGTTACGAGCCGTCGGTGAAGCTCGATGACGGGTTGAAAGAGCTGACGGAATGGCTGGCCGGCCAGGCCGCCGAGGACCGCTTCGATCAGGCCCGAAGCGAGCTGATGCAGCGCGGCCTATCCGCGTGACTCCCCACGAAGGTGCCCCAGAGATGATCTTCGCCTATTTCGCCCATTCGATCTCGTCGGACTGGAACAACGGGAACGCGCATTTCCAGCGCGGCGTCTTGCGCGAGCTGGTCCGCGCCGGTCATGCGGTGCGCGCCTTCGAGCCGGCCGACGGCTGGAGCAGGTCGAATCTCATCGCCGAGCAGGGCGAGGCGGCGCTGGAGCGCTTCGCCGCCAGCTTCCCCGAGCTATCGCCGATCGCATACGAGCCGGCGGCGCTGGATCTCGATCGCGCCCTCGACGGCGTCGATGTCGTCGTCGTGCATGAATGGAACCCGCCCGAGCTGGTCGCAGCCCTGGGGCAGAAGCGCCTGCGGGGCGGCCGCTTCAAGCTGCTCTTCCACGACACCCATCACCGGTCCGTCAGCGATCCGAAGGCGATCTCGGGCTACGACCTCGAAGGCTATGACGGCGTGCTCGCCTTCGGGGAAGCCATTCGCGAGCGCTATCTCGCGCGCGGTTGGGCGCGCCGGGTATGGACCTGGCACGAGGCGGCCGACACGCGCCTGTTCCGGCCGATCGTCTCCCAGGAGCGATGGGGCGATGTCGTATGGATCGGCAACTGGGGCGATGACGAGCGCACGCGCGAGCTGCAGGAATTCTTCCTCGAGCCGGTCAAGGCGCTGCGGCTGCGGGCCCAGGTCCGCGGCGTGCGCTTCCCGCCCGAGGCGCTGGCCTCGCTCTCTCATGCCGGCGCGCGCTATGGCGGATGGGTGGCCAATGCCGCGGTGCCCGATCTCTTCGCCCGCTTTCCGCTAACGGTGCACATCCCGCGGCGGCCCTACCGCGAAGCCCTTCCGGGCATTCCCACGATCCGCGTCTTCGAGGCGCTGGCCTGCGGCATCCCGCTCATCTCGGCGCCCTGGGACGATGTGGAGCGCCTGTTCCGAGCCGAGGATTATCTCCTGGCCGCCGATGGGCTGGCGATGCAGCGGATGATGCGCGACCTGCTCTGCGACCGCCATCTGGCCGCCAGGTTCGCCAAGAACGGGCTGGAAACGATCCGCACCCGGCATACCTGCCGCCACCGGGCCGAGCAACTCTTGGCGATCTGCGCCGAACTGGACCTGCCGGAACGTTCAGCCGCCTGACTGGACCGCCTGACCGGATTGAAGGCGCAAAATGCCGAGGGGGCGGAGCGATCCGAAGGATCGTCCGCCTCCCGACATTCTGATCGGCCGACCTTACTGAGTCGTGGTGGTGGTCGTGCCGGTGGTCCCGGTGGTCCCAGTAGTCCCGGTGGTGCCGGTCGTCCCGGTGTCGCCGCCGGTCGTGCCGGTCGTGCCGGTGCCGGTGTCCGTCGTCGTGGTCGTCGTTCCGGTCGCACCGGTGGTCGTGTCGGTGGTCGTGCCAGTGGTGCCGGTGGTGGTGTTGGTGGTCGTGCCGGTCGTGCCTGTGTCGGTTGCACCGGTATTCTCGGCCGTGGTGTCGTTGTCGCCACAGGCCGCGAGCGGTCCCGCGACCGCCACGATCACGGCGGTGAGCAGCGACAACCGGCGCAGCGTTTCGAATTTGGCCAAACTACCCTCCTTGGGTCTGTTGGGTCGTCTATTGGCCCCCCGCGCGTGAACACGGGGCAACATTCGCAGTTGCGCGTGGGCAGGTGCCTTAATGCCGTCACAGTCGGCTTGCGCCGAGATGGTCTTGGTGAACGGGCGGCGGCTTAGATCAGGAGGGGCGGCTTATATACCCTTGGGTCTGTGACCGGGCGCGCCGGCTGCGATATGATTAGCGGCAAATCATCACATCCGGGCGGCTGCGGTTTCAGGTCCAGGCTGCGGCGCCTGAGACTCAAGGATCCAGCCCTGTCATGAACGATCTCTCTCACGAAATCGCCCGACACCTGCCGTTCCTGCGCCGCTACGCGCGCGCCCTGACCGGGTCTCAGGAGCGGGGCGACCGTTACGTGCGGGTCTGCCTTGAGACCATCCTGGAGGAACCGGGGCGGATCGCGCCGGAAGAAGACCCCCGGCTCCAGCTGTACAGCGTTTTCCATGACGTATGGGCCGTGGTGCAATCGGTCGCTCCGGAGGATGAGGGCGAGGCCGGCGGTTCGGGCGGCGACAGTCTGCAGCAAGGCTTGGCGGCGTTGCCCGCCATCGAGCGGCAGGTGCTCCTGCTGATCTCGCTCGAGGGCTTCTCCTACGAGGAGACGGCGCAGATCCTGGGGCTCGAGCGCGACGAGGTGCGGCTGCTGCTGCACGCCGCGCAGGAGGAGATGCAGCGCCAGACGGCCGCTTCGGTGCTGATCATCGAAGACGAGCAGCTGATCGCCATGGACCTGGCGCGCATCGTCGAGGAGATGGGCCACCGCTTGTGCGGCACCGCCGCGCGCCAGCAGGAGGCGATCGAGCTCGCCGAGCGGACCCGGCCCGGCCTGGTGCTGGCCGACATACAGCTGCAGAACGGCGACAACGGCATCCAGACCGTCCGCGAGATCCTGCGGCGGATCGACGCGCCCGTGATCTTCGTCACCGGCTTTCCCGAACGGCTCCTCACCGGCGAAGCGCTCGAGCCGGCCTTCGTCATCACCAAGCCATTCAACCCGCAGACCCTGAAGACGGCGATCGCGCAGGCGCTCTCGCTCTCGCGCGATCCGGCCCGACAGAGGTAGCCTCGCGGAGCTCTTCGCTTCCGAGGGTCCCGCCTGGTGTCGACCGACGATCGGCTGCCCACCGAGATCTGGGTCAAGGCGCATCTGCGGCGCTGCTACGCGGAGGGCCTGCCCGCGACCATCCTGCGCCGCGGCGATGCGACCGGCGGAATGGTGCTGCTCAAGATCAACCGCCTGGAGCTGGGCTGCGCGGTGCTGACCCAGACGCGCGACCTGGCGGGCCGGCCCGCCTGGCTCGCCGCGCAGGGCGGCGCCCTCCTGCCCGAAGCGGATGCGGACGCCTACATAGAACGGGCGGTCAAGCGCGATCCGGACCTGTGGGTGGTCGAGGTCGAGAGTCGCAGCGGCGAGCACCCGTTCGAGGGGCGCGTTCTCTGAGCTATTCCCACGGCGATCGCCGGTCTCTGGGCCGATAGCGGACCTCGGGGAGGTGGCTGCGCCGGCCGGGCGGGCGCACTTCCCACGGCGTGGAATGCGACGGCTCCAGCAGATGCACCTCCCGCCGCTTGAAGAACGGGGTCAGCGCCATGCCGGCCACGAAGCCACCGATATGCGCCCAGAAGGCGACGCCGCCACCCTCTTCGCTCATCGGCATGGCGGCCCCGCTCACGATCTGCAAAACGAACCAGAGACCGAGCACCAGCGCCGCAGGTAGGTTTATGATCCGCACGAAGAAGAAGATGATCACCACGCGCACATTGGCGCGCGGATGCATGATGAGGTAGGAGCCGAGCACGCCGGCGATGGCGCCGCTGGCGCCGACCATGGGCACCTGCGACTGCGGCGCATAGATGCTCTGAGCCAGCGCCGCCCCGATCCCGCACAGCAAGTAGAAGATCAGGTAGCGCGGGCGCGTCATGGAGTCTTCGACGTTATTCCCGAAGATCCAGAGATAGAGCATGTTGCCGCCGAGATGCAGCCAGCCTCCATGCAGGAACATGGAGGTGAAGACCGTCGCCCAGGGCGGCACCAGCGCGATCTCGGGCGCAAGCTCGGCATAGCCGAAGAGCGAGGCGGGAATGACGCCGAGCGCGAAGATGATCTGGTCGCCGAGCGGGCCCAGCGACAGCTGCCAGAGAAATGCGAGCACGCAGGCGGCGATCAGCGCCCAGGTCACGATCGGCGGGCGCCCTACCGGATTGTCGTCGGAAATCGGAAACATGCTCGGCTAGTCGCGGTAGCCGGGGTCAGTGCGGTCGAGCTGGCGCAGGAGCGCGCGCCACTCGCGCGTCCCGGCGGGCTCGTCGTCCTGTTCATACTGCCGCGCCGTCTTTTCGCAGACCTCGGGAGCGGGAATAACCAGCTCGCGTCCGGTGGAGAGCGCCGCGATCTGGATCTCGCAGGCGCGCTCCAGGTAGAACATGAGGCTGAAGGCTTCCGGCACGCTCTCGCCCGCGGTGAGCAAGCCGTGATTGCGCAGGATCATCGCCTTGCGCATTCCCAGATCGCTGGCGAGCCGGTCGCGCTCGTCCAGGTCGAGCGCGATGCCTTCGTAATCGTGATAGGCCACGCGATCGTAGAACTGCAGCGCGATCTGCGAGATCGGCAGCAGTCCCTCGCGCATCGAAGCGACGGCGATCCCGGCCCGGGTATGGGTGTGCAGAACGCAGTGGACGTCCGGCCGCGCGCGGTGGATCGCGCTGTGGATGGTGAAGCCGGCCGGGTTCACCTGATGAGGCGTGTCCTCGACGACCCGGCCGTCGATGTCGACGCGCACCAGGTTGGAGGCGCTCACCTCCTCGAACAACAAGCCGTACGGGTTCAGCAGGAAGTGCTCGGTTCCAGGAATGCGCGCGGAGATATGCGTATAGACCAGGTCGGTCATCCGCATTTGCGCGATCAGCCGATAGCAGGCGGCGAGCTCGATGCGCGCTGCGCGCTCCTCGACGGTCCAGCGGCGGGCGGCTGCGGTCAGGGCGGCCATGTCGATGCTCCTTCCGAACGGTTCCCGCGACCCTAGCCGATCGGCCGCGCTCCCGCGAGCCGGCGCTATACGCCCGGCCAGGCGATTACGATCCAGCCGAACCAGATAAGCCCGATCCAGACCGCCAGCACCACAATGAGGCCGGTCAGCGGCCAATAGCCCCAGGCGCGCGCGAACGGGAACCAGGGCCCGGAGAGGACGAGCGCAACGACGAGAGCGACAAGGACGGCGGTGCCGAGCATGGACGGATCCGTTGCGGCGATCACCGCCAGCAACGGCGGCATTGAGGCGGACGTTCGCGCGCCGCCCTTTAGCGCTCCGCCGCGCGCCTGCGGGCCGCCTCGCCCAAGGCGCGGTAGAGCTTCATCGAGAAGGGGTTGGCGGCGGCCTTGTATTCGGGGTGCCATTGCACGCCAAGCGCCAAGCTGGGCGCTTGGGCGACCCGCACCGCCTCGATTGTGCCGTCCGGAGCATGGCCCTCCGCCACCAGCCCGGGCGCCAGCCGGTCGATGCCCTGGCGGTGCAGCGAATTGACCCAGACCTCGCCCGCTCCGGCGATCCGCTCGAAAGCTCCGCCCGGAATGAAGCGCACCGGATGGCGCGGCCCGTAGCGCAAATCGAGGTCCTCCTCCTGCGGAGCGCGGTGATCGTGACGCCCCTCCAGCGCATGGACTTCGGCATGCAGGGTGCCGCCGAGCGCCACGTTCAGCTCCTGAAAGCCGCGGCAGATCGCCAGCAGCGGAATCCCTCGCTCGAGCGCCGCGTGGATGAGCGGGAAGGTGGTGGCGTCCCGCGCCTCGTCGTAAGGCTCGGCGGCCGCATGCGGCTCCACGCCGTACCGGCTTGGATGGACGTTGGAGAGGCTGCCGGTCAGCACGACGCCATCAACGCGCTCCAGCAAGGAACGAAGGTCGAGCGCTTCGCCGAGCGCGGGCACGATCACCGGGGTGGCCGCCGCGCCCACGGCGATCGCCGTCAGATATTTCTCGCCGACGGCATGGGTGGGATGGCCACCCGCGGCTTTCAGGCAGGCCGAGACGGCGATCAGCGGGGCGGCGTCGCTCATGCGGGCCATCATAGGAGATGCCGCCGGTTGCGCGCCATCCAGGTCATCCTTCCCGGCCTTGTTGCGCCCGGATCAGCTCGGCAAAGCCGAACAGCAGCAGCAGGATGCCGGCGATCACCTCGATCGCGGCCACCATGCGCACCGAGTTGTCGATGGGCAGGATGTCGCCATAGCCGACGGTCGCCATGGTGGAGACGGAGAAATAGAGGCTCTCGGCAAAGCCCATCGGGCGCGCCTGGCCGGAGACGGAGAACTGCGCCCCCGGCTGAATCCGGTCGATCAGGATGTACAGAGCCGCGAAGACGATGATCACGAGCGAGTAGACGCTGAAGAACGCGAACACCGGCACGGCCATCCGCGCGAGGTTGCGAAAGAAGATCTCAAACAGGGAGCCGGTCTCGAGGAGGAAGAGCGCGATCTGCTCCACGTTCCAGATGACCGCCACGGAGATCGCCGCCATCGACAGCAGCAGCGCCAGCCCGAGCCAGCCGGGGGCGATCAGGTCGGGCAGCGCGAAGGTGAAGGCGCCGATCGCCACGATCGGCACGAGCCAGGCGATGCCGATCGCTTCCTGGCGTTCCGGACGCCGGCGCTGCTCGGCCAGATGCCGGATGCTCTGCCGCTGGACGGCGCAGCCGGCGGCGAAGGCCAGGATGGGCAGCACGAATGCGACCGCCTCCACGGCGGGGTCGACCGGCGCGAAGTTGGCCTCCACGAAAAAGACGAAGAGACAGGCATAGACCGTCAGGAGATTGGCCAAGGCGAGCGCGAACAGGCCGGCGCCCGGAAACAGTCTGCGGAAGAGCGCGACCGGCAGCAGGATCCCCCCGAGCAGCACGGCCGCGAACCAGCGCGAGAACCCGGTCAGGGCGGCGGCGATCAGCAGCACGAAGCTCGCGGTGGCGACGATCTCGCGCAGCTGGATGCGCCGTGGGGACCTCATCGCCGCCGCCAGGCGGCCGAGGCCGTCAGGGCCAACCAGCCGGCAATGAGAGCCATTCCGCCGAACGGCGCTATTCCTGCCGGCATGCCGAGCCCAAGGCCCCGCATGCCCAAGGTACCGCTGAACAGAATGAGTCCCGCCAGGAACGCGATACCGGCAAGCTGCGGCAAGGCTCCGCCCCTGCGGTCGGCGAGCCAGGCGGTCGCCGCCAGGGCCGGCGCGTGAAGCAGCAGAAACTCGGCCGCACGTCCGGCCAGGTCGGGAGCGGGGAGCCCCTGATGGGCGGCCGCCGCGGCCATCGCCACTCCTGCAGCGCCGGCCAGGCCGGCCGCCGCAAGCCAGATCCGCGCGGCGGCAGCCATCGGCATCGCCTCAGCCGCGATGGTCCTGGCTGGCGACCAGCCGCTCGGCCACCTCGGCCATCTTCTCGGCCGGCAGATTGGCGAAGGCGAGCCGCAGGGCGCCCTCCTGGCCCGGCCCGAAGATCGTGCCCGGCAGGCAGAGCAGGTTGTGGCGGTCGGCCAGACGCCGCGCGACGGCGGAAGCGACCTCGCCCGCGAAGGGATGGCGCACCCAGGCGAAGAAGGCGCCCGCGCTGATGAGCTGGTATTCGAGCGCATTCGCCCGGAACGCGGCGCGCAGCGCCTCCAGGCGCTCGAGCATCATGCGCCGTTTCTCCTCGCGCCAGGGCGCAAGCCGCTCGATGCCGAACAGCGCCGCCTCCTGGCCGATATGGGGCGCGCAGATCGCCACGCAGTCCATCGCCTTGGCCACCGCATCGAGCAGCGGCCGGCCCGCCGCGATCGAGCCGACGCGATAGCCGGTCAGGCTGTAGGCCTTCGAGAAGCTGTAGAGCTGGACCAGCGTTTGCGGCCAGTCCCGATCCTGGAACAGGGCGTGCGCGGGCGCGCCGCTCGCGCGGAAATCCTTGTAGGTCTCGTCCAGCACGAGCGCGATCCCGCGCCGCTGCGCGAGGCGGTAGAAGGCTTGGATCAACTCGGCCGGATAGGTCGCTCCGGTCGGGTTGTTGGGGCTGATCAGCACGATGGCGCGCGTGCGCGGGGTGATCCGGCGCGCGGCCTCGTCCGGATTGGGCAGCGCGTCGCCCGCGCCCACCGGCAGCGGCACGAGCGAGACGCCGAGCATCTCCAGCCACATCTGATAGTTGAAGTAGAAGGGCAGTGGCAGGATCACCTCGTCGCCTGCGCGTGCGAGCGCCTGCGCGACGAGGCAGAAGGCCTGATTGCACCCCGCAGTGACGCCGATCTGCTCGGCGGCGATGTTGCCTCGATAATCCTGGCCGAGATGCGCGGCGAGCGCGGCGCGCAAATCCGCGCGCCCGAGGATGTCGGTATAGAAGGCGGTCTCGGGGCGCTGCACCGCCGCGGCCAAGTGGCGCGTCAGCGCCTCGGCCGGTGGATAGCTCGGCACCGCCTGCGCGCAATCGAGCAGCGGACGGTCGGCCGGGAACACCCGCCCGCGAATCCAGGACTGCGCCTCGGCGATCGGCGCCGCGGCGACGCTTTCGACCAGGGGGTTGAGGCGGTAAGCCATGACGGGGCGAGCCTTCGACAAGGGCCGTGATCGGCCGCGGCGAGGCTTGCACCCTCGTTCCGCGCCTGTCAACGCGCCAGGGGTCAGCCGGGGGCGCCCTTCAGCAGGAGCGTCCAGTCGCGCAGCTTCTCGAGAAGGTTGCGGATGTGCTTGCGTGTGTTCTCGTCGGTGAGACGGCCGTCGGCATCGAACTTCGCCGCAGCCTCGCGGATCAGCACCTCCGGGCGGCTCAAGACCGGCATGTTGAGCCCGCTCAGGATCTGCCTGAGATGCAGCTGCGCGCGCACGGTGCCCATGAGTCCCGGCGCGGCGCCCATCATCGCCACGGGTTTGCCGATGAACGGCATGTCGGGCGGACGCGAGGCCCAGTCGATCGCGTTCTTCAGCACGCCGGGTACCGAGTAGTTGTATTCGGGGGTGACGAAGAGCAGGGCGTCCGCCTCGGCGATGGCTTGCCGGAATTCCGCGACCGGCGGCGGGAAGCCCTTCGCCTTCACATCCTCATCATAGAGCGGGATGTCGCCCAGCCGCTGGAACGGGCGGATCGACACGCCCTCGGGCGCAAGCTCGCACGCGGCTGCCAGCGCCCGCTTGTTGAAGGAGCCCTGCCGCAAGCTGCCCGCGATGCCAAGAATCGTGATCGCCAACCCGCACATCCTTCGAGCCGCCGCCAGATCAACGACGATAGCAGTTCAGTTGTCGCGGCGCGACGGGATGGCCCTGAAACCAATCTATTCTAGCTGAATATTTGCTGCTGTTTTTGAGTTGTTTGGCCTCTATTGGGGGACGGCAAATCAAGGCCCATGAAGGACGGAACTCGGGACAGTTCATGGCGTTCGCAGCAAGAGGAATGCCCTGCGAAACCTTTGCAGAAAGGGTGAATTCGATGGATCGGCGTGACGAGGAACGTCGCGGCTCCGAGCATAGCGGCTCCGAGCGTCAGCGGCACGGCGAGCACGGCTCTGGCCAGCACGGCCAGAGCCAGTACGGCCAGAGTCAGTACGGGCAGGGCCAGTCCGGCCAGAGCGGTTACGGCCAAGGCGGCCAGAGCGGCTACGGACAGCCCGGCTACGGCCAAGGCGGCCAGAGCGGATACGGCCAGTCCGGCTACGGCCAGTCGGGCTATGGGCAGTCCGGCCAGAGCGGATACGGCCAGGGCGGATACGGCCAGGGCGGATACGGCCAGGGCGGATACGGTCAGGGCGGATACGGCCAAGGCAGCTACGGGCAATCCGGCTATGGCCAGGGCCAGTCGGGCCATGGCCAGCATGGCGGGTACGGCCAGATGCACAGCCAGACCGGCTTTGGGCAGCAGAGCGGCGGGTATGGCCAGGGCGGCTATGGCCAGTCCGGGTATGGGCAGGGCGGCTATGGCGGCGGCTACGGCCAGGGCGGCTATGGCGGTCAAGGTCAGCAGGGCGGCGGCCAGTACGGCTATTACGGCCAGCCCGGCTGGAGCAGCCAGCAGGGCGGCGGCTTCGGCCAGCCCGGCTATGGCGGCTATGGCCAATCCTACGGCCAGGGCACCGGCGGATATGGCGGCCAGTCCGGTTACGGCCAGGGCGGCTATGGCGGCCAGTCCGGTTATGGGCAGAGCGGCTACGGGCAGTCCGGCTATGGCGGCCACGGACAGCATGGCGGCGGCTACGGGCAGTCCGGCTATGGCGGGCAGTCCGGCTTCGGCCAGGGCGGCCAGTCCGGCGGCTGGGGCCAGAGTGGCTATGGCGGCCAAAGCGGTCAGTCGAGCTTCGGCCAGAGCGGTCACGGCGGCGGCTACGGCCAGTCGTCAGGCTGGTCCGGACGCAGCCACCAGGACGAGGACTGGGATCCGGACTATCGCAGCTGGCGCGAGCAACAGATGCGCAGCCTCGATGAGGATTATCGGCGTTGGCGGTCGGAGCGTCAGCAGAAGTTCGGGAACGAATTCCAGTCCTGGCGCGAAAAGTTGAAGAGCATGTTCACCGGCGAGGACCAGTCCGGCAGCCAGTCCGGCAGCTCCAGCCAAGGAGCGGGCACGAGCGGTTACGGCGCGTCGGCGGGCTCGGGCTCGACGGGCTCCAGCACCGCAGCGGGCGGAACCAGCTCCACGGCCTCCAGCCGTCGCGGTTCGGAGTCGGAATCGGAGAGCTCGACCAGCAGGAGGCGTTCCTCGAGCTGACCCCCCAGCTTAGGGAACGCGACTGCGTGAAGCCCCGTCCCGGACGGGGCTTCTCTTTTTGCTCCGCCTCGGCTCCGGG
>JAREAF010000049.1 GCA_029240475.1 Rhodospirillales bacterium
CTCTCCCAGCCCGAGCGCAGGAGCTCCGGCGCATGACGCGGTTCCTCGCGAGCATCGCCTCGGTGGAGGAGCTGCCGGCCGTGCTCGAGGGCGGGGCCGATCTCATCGACGTGAAAGATCCCGGTACGGGCGCGCTCGGGGCGGCCAACCTCGACACCATCCGGTCGATCGTCCGCGATGTCGCTGGGCGTCGGCCCGTGAGCGCCACCTTGGGCGACCTGCCGATGGATCCGGCATTGCTCGTGGCGTCCGCGCGCCGGACCGCGGCCGCGGGGGTGGCTTTCGTCAAGGCCGGGATATTTCCCGGTGGCGACGCCGCAACCTGCATTGCGGCACTCGGTGCGGTCGCCGCCGAGGGCGTGCGGTTGGTCGCCGTGCTGTTCGCCGACCGCGGCCCGGACGTCGCGCTCCTGGACCGGATCGCGGAAGCCGGTTTCGCGGGGGCGATGTTGGATACAGCCGGCAAAGGCGACGGCGCTCTGCCCGATCACCTGTCCACGGAGCGCCTGCGCGATTTCGTGCAGCGCGCGAAGTCCCTGGGGCTGATGACCGGACTGGCCGGATCGTTGCGGCTGGAGCATGTCGCGCCGCTGGCCGCGCTCGGCCCCGATTATCTGGGCTTCCGCGGCGCGCTCTGCGCGGGCGGGCGGACGAGCCGGATCGAGGCGGCACGCGTGCGGCAGGTCCGTCAGGCGCTGGATGCCGCCAGCAGCGCCACCGCCGCGGCCGGCGCGCTGATCGCGGCTGCGTCGCGCGCCTCCGGCGCCCCCTCCACCAGCTCCGCGAAATCGCGATAGGGCCGCCCCAGCGCGGCGGCAAGGTCGCGCAATAGGAATCGCCCCGCCCCCGCCCCGACCAGCGCCGCATCCGTCTCGAGATCGCCGCGCGAGAGCACCCGCTCCGCCGCCGCGACGAGCTGCTCGAGCTGACGCCGCGCGAAGGCGTCCGCCAGCAGGCGCCATTCCGCCATGGATGCGTCGCCCAAGTCGCAGCCGACCATCCGCGCGAGCCGGGCCGCGCTCTCCTCGGCCGACTTGCCCCGCCGGTCGGCGGTCTCGTGCAGATCGAGGCCGTCCGGCAGCGCGCCGCGCAGCCGATGCACGTCGGCGATCGTCGCGAAATACTCGGCCATCACGCCCTGCTCCCGCCCGCGGAAGGGGATGCTCTGCGCAACCGCCATCAGCGGCGTGCGGACCGCGCCGGTATAGACCAGCTCGGCTTGGGCGAGCCGCTCCTCGTCCGTGGCGCCGGCATGACGGCCCTGCCCGTGGGCGAAGGGCACGAGATCGGTCGTGGTGCTGCCCATGTCGGCGAAGAGGCCTTGCGGCAGCCGCCGCGCCGCCCAGGCGACGCTCGCGAGCCAATTGGCGGAGGCGACGGCGCGCGGTTCATCCCGCGCGCGCTCGGGCGGCAGGAATCCGAGCGGCCCCGCCCAAATCCTCACTCCGGGCAGCCGCTCGCCGAGCAGCGCGGAGAGGCGGCGCACCCCCTCCGCCCGATCCTGAAAGAAGTCGACGAGCTCGCCGGTCATGGTGACGGCATGCGAATCAGTGGCGCCCAGGCGCGCGAGCGCCTCATCGAGCGCCCGGTCGAGATGCTCCAATCCCAGCCAAAGGGTGCAGGGCAGCTGGATCACCGCAGCAAGGCGACCACCCTCCACGCGCGCCGCCTTCAGATGCGCGCCACCCACATCCCAGCCGATGACCGTCGTCATTTCCCGGACCTTCCTGCTCTCGTCCGTTATTGCCGGAAGCCCGGCGAGGTGCAATAGAGAGGGCATGGAGCTGATTCCGGTCATCGACCTCATCGGCGGGAAGGCGGTCAGGGCCGAGCGCGGCGAGCGGGCCAGCTATCGGCCGCTCTCCTCGCAGCTCTCTGCGAGCCCGGAGCCGGAGGGGGTGCTCGCGGCCTTCCTCAAGCTGCACCCGTTCCGCACCGTCTACATCGCCGACCTCGATGCGATCGAGCGGCGCGGCTCGAACGCGACCGTGCTGCGGCGCCTCAGGGCGGCGCAGCCGCAGGTCACCTTCTGGGTCGATTGCGGCCTCAGCCAGGAGGCCGAGTGCCGATCCTGGTTTTCCCAGAACGGCGACCACTTGGTGCTGGGCAGCGAAAGCCAGACCGACCTCACCACCTTGAATGCGCTGACGGCGCGCGCGGAGGCGGACCGGCTGCTGCTCTCCCTCGACTTCCGGGGCGCCCGGTTCCTCGGCCCGCCCGCGCTCCTGGAGAAACCCACCGCCTGGCCGGACCGCATCATCTGCATGACCTTGGAGCGCGTCGGCAGCGGGTCGGGCGTCGACCTCGCCCGGCTTGCGGACCTGCAGCGGCGCGCCCCGCAGCGCAGCCTCTATGCGGCCGGCGGGGTGAAAGGCGAGGACGACCTCGCGCGCCTGCGCGCGGCGGGGGCTGCCGGCGTGCTGCTCGCCAGCGCCCTGCACGACGGCAAGCTGAGCGCGGAAGCGATCGGCAAATACAGCCGCTGAGGGCGCAGCCCGGACCTGCTCCGCGCTATGGAGCCGCGCAGGCCCTGCAACCCGCTCAAGCCCGGGCTTTCGCCTGCGTTTTCCCTCAGGGTCCGTCCAATGTCACAGAACCCTCGGCGGCCCCAGGCGTCTCGAAGGCGTGACCCACGGGAGGACGGACATGCCGCAGATGATGAAAGCCGCCGTTTTCGTCGAGCCTGGTCGCATCGCGCTCGACGACAAGCCCGTGCCGGAAATTGGGCCGCTCGACGCCCTGCTGCGGGTCACCACGACCACCATCTGCGGGACCGACGTGCACATTCTCAAAGGAGAATATCCTGTCCGGCGCGGCCTGACCGTCGGCCATGAGCCGGTCGGCGTGATCGAGAAGCTGGGCTCGGCGGTGCGGGGTTATCGGGAAGGCCAGCGTGCGATCGCGGGGGCAATCACCCCGAGCGGCTACAGCAACGCCTCGCTCGCGGGCTTTCATGCGCAGGACGGGGCCGGAACGGCGCATGGCTGGAAACCGATCGGCGGCTGGAGGTTCGGAAACACCATCGACGGCTGCCAGGCCGAGTATGTGCTGGTGCCCGATGCGATGGCGAATCTCGCGCCGATTCCGGACGGGCTCTCGGACGAGCAGGTGCTCATGTGCCCGGATATCATGTCCACGGGTTTTGCCGGCGCGGAATCGGGCGGGGTGCGCATCGGCGATACGGTCGCGGTTTTCGCCCAGGGCCCGATCGGCCTGTGCGCGACGGTCGGCGCCCGGCTGATGGGAGCTACCAAGATCATCGGGGTCGAAGCGGTACCGGAGCGGGCCGAGATGGCGCAACGACTCGGCGCCGACCATGTAGTGAACTTCCGGACCACCGATGTCGTGTCCGAGATCCTGAGACTCACCGACGGGCGTGGGGTGGACGTGTCGATCGAGGCGCTGGGCACCCAGGCCACCTTCGAAGCCGCCCTGCGCGCGCTGCGTCCCGGCGGAACTCTCTCCAGCCTCGGCGTCTACTCCGAGGATCTGCGGATTCCGCTGGGCGCCTTCGCGGCCGGCCTCGGCGACCATCGGATCGTGACCAGCCTCTGCCCCGGCGGCAAGGAGCGCATGCGCCGGCTCATGGACGCGATTCAGTCGGGCCGTGCGGACCTGAAGGGGCTGGTGACGCATCGATTCGGGCTGGAGCAGATCGAAGCGGCCTACGACCTCTTCTCTCACCAGCGCGACGGCGTGCTGAAGGTCGCGATCACCCCCTAGCGCCCGATCGCAAGTCACATCTGCCATGCGCGCGCCATCTCGGGTACAAACCGCGCACCCAAGGCTGACGCCCGCTTCCCATGAATGACGCGCCGACAAGACCGCCACCAGGCACTCCCAGAACGCAATCTCAAGCAGGCAGCGTGGTTTGGCATGCCGTTCCTGCGGAGGATGCGCTACGAGCGCTCGGAGCGGACCGGAACGGCCTTTCGCACCAAGAAGCGGAGCGTCGGCTGGCGGAGGCGGGGCCCAACCGCCTGCCCGCAGCCAAGCCGCGGAGCGCATTGTGGCGCTTCCTGGCGCAGTTCAACAATGTCCTGATTTATGTGCTGCTGGCCTCCGCGGCGATCACGCTGGCTCTGGGACATGCGACGGACGCGGCGGTCGTTCTCGCGGTGGTGGTCGCGAATGCCGTCATCGGCTTCATCCAGGAAGGCCGCGCGGAACGGGCGCTCGATGCGATCAAGAGCATGCTCGCGCCCAGAGCATCGGCGGTCCGAAGCGGCCGCCGCCTGACCGTGGACGCGGAGCGTCTGGTGCCCGGCGACCTGGTGATGCTGGAAGCGGGCGACCGGGTCCCCGCCGACCTGCGCCTGCTGCGCAGCGGCAGCCTGCGCATGGAAGAGGCGGCCCTCACCGGAGAATCGGTGCCGGTCGACAAATCACCCGAAGCGGTTCCGGCCGAGGCGCCGCTGGGCGACCGAGCCTCGATGGCCTTTTCGGGGACGATGGTCGCTTCGGGCAGCGCCACGGGCCTGGTCGTCGCGACCGGCGGAGCCACCGAGATCGGCCGCATCAGCGGCCTCGTCCAGGGAGTGGAAACGCTCATCACGCCGCTCCTGCGCCAGATGAACATCTTCGCGCGCCGGCTCACCGTCGTGATCCTTGGCGTTTCGGCGGCGGTGTTCGTCTTCGCGGTCCTTGTGCGCGCCTACCCCATCGACGAGGCGTTTCTCGCGATGATCGGCATCGCCGTCGCCGCGATCCCGGAAGGGCTGCCCGCCGTGCTGACCATCACGCTCGCCATCGGCGTGCGCCGCATGGCCGCCCGCAACGCGATCATCCGACGGCTGCCGGCGGTGGAGACCCTCGGCTCGGTCTCGGTCATCTGCACCGACAAGACCGGCACGCTCACGCGCAACGAGATGATGGTGGCGGCGGTCGCGACCTCCGACGGCACGGCCGAGGTCACCGGCACAGGGCACGACCCGAACGGGACTATTGGCGACGGCGGGGAGCTGCTTAGCGCGGACCGTCGGGCCGCGGTCGCCGAGCTGGCGCAAGCGGCGCTGCTCTGCAACGACGCCGCCTTGCACAGGACCGAGGCGGGCTGGCGCATCGAGGGCGACCCGATGGAAGGCGCGCTGATCGTTTTCGCGGCTAAGGCGGGCCTTGAGCCCGATGCCGTGCGCAACCGCTTCCCCCGCCTGGACGAGATTCCCTTCGACGCCCAGCACCGGTTCATGGCCACCCTGCACCGGACTGAGGACGGCGCGGCCTTGCTTTGCGTGAAAGGCGCGCCGGAGCGCATTCTGGAAATGTGCCATCGCGAGCGCGGTGGGGCCGGAGATGCTGCGCTCGATCGCGATGAATGGCACCGCCGGGTCGAAGCCCTCGCAGCCGGCGGGCAGCGGGTGATCGCCTTCGCCAGCCGGCCCATGCCGGGGGAGGCGCGGACGATCCGCCATGCCGATGCGCGCGAGGGCATGACGCTGCTGGGCCTGGTCGGCCTCATCGACCCGCCCCGCGCGGAGGCGGCATCCGCGGTGCGCGAGTGCCGAGCGGCGGGGATCCGCGTCAAGATGATCACCGGCGACCACGCCGGCACTGCGCGAGAGATCGCCCGGCAGCTCGGGCTGGAGAATTCCGACTCCGTCGCGACCGGACACGATCTCGACCGGCTCCACGATGATGCACTGCGGCAGGTCGTGGCGGAGACCGACGTGTTCGCCCGCACGAGCCCCGAGCACAAGCTCCGCCTGGTCGCCGCATTGCAGGCGGACGACGCGGTGATCGCCATGACCGGCGACGGCGTGAACGACGCGCCGGCGCTGAAACGCGCCGATGTCGGCGTGGCGATGGGGCGCAAAGGCACGGAGGCGGCCAAGGAGGCCGCCCAGATGGTGCTCGCGGACGACAATTTCGCCTCGATCGTGGCGGCCGTGCGGGAGGGGCGGACGGTCTACGACAATCTGAAGAAGGTGATCGCCTGGACGCTGCCGACCGATGGCGGCGAGGCGCTCACCGTCATCGCCGCGATCCTGGCCGGACTGACCCTGCCCATCACCCCCGTCCAGATATTGTGGATCAATACGGTGACGGCGGTCGGGCTCGGCCTGACCCTGGCCTTCGAGCCGCCGGAGCCGAACGTGATGAACCGGCCGCCGCGCGCCGCGTCCGAGCCGCTCCTGTCGGTCGCGTTGGCGTGGCAGATCCTGTTCGTCTCGCTCCTCTTCCTCGTCGGTGCGTTCGGTATCTTCTCCTGGGCCGAGCATCGCGGCCTGCCGCTCGAAGCTGCGCGCACCATGGTGGTCAACGCCATCGTCGCCATGGAGATCTTCTATCTATTCAGCGTGCGCTATCGGCACGGCACGTCGCTCACCTGGACGGGCGTGATGGGCACGCCGGCGGTGCTGATCGGAGTCGCGGTGGTATTCGCGCTGCAGCTGGTCTTCACATATGTTCCGCTCTTCCAGCGGCTGTTCGATACGCGCGCGATCGGTTGGTGGGACGGGCTCGCGGCCGCGGGCATTGGGGCCGCGCTCCTGATCGTCGCGGAGATCGAGAAGCTCATCCGGCGCAAGCTCGTCGGAGGCGCGCCCGCCTGAGGGCAACCCGCTCGTCCGGCATGCGTTTCCCGCTCGATAGGGCGAGGGCCCCATGCGGACCGGGCACGGGCGTATCATTCAACTGGCTGCGCTGCTCGGCGCTACCGCGGTCTCGTTGTCCCTCGCGGGCTGCGAATATGCCGGCCTGCTGCGCCCGAGTGTGCTCTCGCAGCTGGACCCGCTGGTGGCGCGCCTCGTCAATGAGATGCCCGAGCTCGATGCGCAGAATGAGTCCACCGTCGCCGAGCTTTACGCGCTGGGCGGCCTGGAGCATGCGCAGCCCGGCCCCGATGGCGTGATGCGGGCCGAGATCACGGTTCCGGAGTTCCACATGCTGTGGACGCCGGCGATCATCGTGATGCCGCAAGGCGGCCCGCTCGAGCTGCGATTCTCCAATTATGACCAGTCGTCTCACGCCGCCTATCTGCCGCATAACGGCGGCCGCCAAATGTTGGAGCTGCCGGTCGGGGCAGGCGGAATCGCACGACTCAACCTCGACGCGCCTGGGCTCTACTGGTTCGGCTGCCCGGTCGGCGACCATGTCGGACGCGGCATGCTCGGGCTCATCATCGTCAAGGGATCGGCTCCGGCCGAGGCGCGGTTAGACCGCCCGCCCCAGCCGCTTCCGCCTAGCCACTGAGGACGAACATGCCGAACTCGCCTTTCCTCCGGGCATTCATTGCTGCGGCGCTGGCGCCGCTCGCGCTTGCCGCCTGTTCGGAGCGCAAGCCGCCGCTGCCGGTCACCGAGGAGGCCAAGCCGTTCCAGTCCCTGAACGCGCGGCTCACCGGCGCGGCGCCGCCCGCGGCCGACGGCGTGACCGGCGCGCGCATCGAGCGCGCGCGCTCCGAGCCGCAGAACTGGCTGACCTATTACGGAGCCTATGACGGACAGCGCTACAGCGCGCTCGACCAGATCAATACCGGCAACGTCGCCACGCTGAAGCCCGCCTGGGTCTTCCAGTACGGCCATATCGGCCTCATCCCCGCGCCGGCCACCTATTCCTTCGAGGCCACGCCCATCGTCGTCGACGGCGTGATGTATGTCAGCGGCTCGGACGGCTATGTCTGGGCGATCGACGCCGTCACGGGGCAGCCGCACTGGGAGTATCACCACGCCCTGCCCTTCGACATTCCGCTCTGCTGCGGCAACGTCAATCGCGGCGTCGCCGTAGCCGAAGGGAAGGTGCTCTTCGTCACCGCGAATGCGCACCTGATCGCCCTCGACGCCAAGACCGGAGCGGTGGTCTGGGACCGGGTCTTCGCCGACACCCGGGCCGGCGAAAGCGCGACCTTGGCGCCCCTCGTGATCAAGGACAAGGTGCTGGTCGGCAGCTCGGGCGCCGAATATGGCGTGCGCGGCCATATCGACGCCTTCGAGATCGCGACCGGAAAGCCGCTATGGCGCTTCTATCCCGTGCCCAAGCCCGGCGAGCCTGGCTCGGAGAGCTGGGGCAATGCCGATGCCTGGCAGCGCGGCGGCGGCACCGCCTGGATCACCGGCAGCTACGATCCCGAGCTGAACCTGACCTATTGGGGGACCGGCAACCCCTCCCCCGACTTCGACGGCGAGGTCCGGCCCGGCGACAATCTCTACACCAGCAGCGTGGTCGCGCTGGATCCCGATACTGGCCAGATGCGCTGGCACTACCAGTTGACGCCGCACGATGTCTGGGACTTCGACGGGGTCAACGAGAACATCCTCATCGACCAGGATGGGCGGCGGCTGCTCGCTCATTTCGACAAGAACGGGTACCTGTTCGTGCTGGACCGCACGAATGGCCAGCTCGTGCATGCCACGCCCTTCGCGAACGCCGATTGGGGCGAGATCGACCGCAACACCGGCCGCGTCACCGTGCGGAAGGTGCCGACGCCGGAGGGCGAGTTCATCTGTCCCGGCCCGGCCGGCGCCAAGGAATGGCCGCACGCCGCCTATAGCCAGCAGACCGGCCTGCTCTACACGCCGACCGTCGAGCTCTGCGCGACCTTCCGCCGCTTCCGCACCGAGTTCAAGGAGAGCCTCCCCTATTGGGGCGGTGAGGCCAAGGTCGATCCCAAGACGCGCCTCGGCCATCTCAAGGCCATCGATCCGACGACCGGCCGGCAGGTCTGGGCATTCCGCTCGGAGCATCCGGTGCTCGGCTCGACGCTCGCCACGGCGGGAGGCCTCGTCTTCACCGGCTTGGCGACGGGCGAGGTGGTGGCGCTGGATGCGCGGTCCGGCCAGCCGCTCTGGCAATTCCAGACCGGCAGCGGCATCCATGGCAGCCCGATGACCTACAGCGTCGGCGGCAAGCAGTATGTGGCGGTGCCGTCGGGCTGGGGCGGCTGGATCGAGGGCTACGCGCCCGAGCTCTACGGCGCCCAGCGCGGGAGCGCGCTGTTCGTCTTCGCTTTGCCCTGACGAGGATCGGCTAGCATACCGCTCCGGGCGCCGCAGGGCTCGGAAGCGACAAATTCCGGTACACCTCTCCACGCGACGACTGCATGGTCCGCGCCAATGCGCTGTTCCTGCACGGAGGTACCCGAAGCCGCTCGCACGTGTCCCCCTGAGCCGATCATGTCCTTGCGCCAAGAGTGCATGACGAACTCAGTGCGCGGATTCTTGCGCATCAAGTCCCAACAATTTTGGGGAACACGTCCAAGTACAATCTGTTTGTTTATCTGGAAGAACTGAGATTCGCCACAGACCATAGAGGTCGAAAGAGAGAGGTCGAACCGGCCCGGCGCTTTCTTCTGAGAAAGCGGGCCGAGCAGGGCATCTGATAGGCGGCGGGAGGGTACCTGCGGCCTGGCACCTTCGCGCCTTTACGCAGTGTCGACAAAGAATGCCGCCGGAGAAGTTCAACCCTCCGGTGGCGTGGTCACGGCACGACGATGAGGTCGCAATGTGGAGGACCAAAACATGCCCAACGCTGAGCAACCAGGCTTTGCCGATTTCCCCTTCAGCCGTCGCAAACTGCTCAAGACAGGCAGCGCAACTGTTGTGGGTGTCACCTTCCTCGGTGGCTGCACGACCGCCACCGGGATCAATCCCGCCATACCGCCGGCCGCCGCAGTCATCCAGGACGAAAGTCAAACCGAGGCCACACCGGTAGCCCCAGGGTCGCAACTGGCCCAGCTCGTCGGGGCCGACGAAAAGCCGACCTATGTGGCGGAGGCCGTCGATCCCGTCTCGTACTCCATGGCCGATAACTTGTTCTGGACCGACATCCTGATGGAGCACGCCTCCTTCTTCGTGTTGCTGATGCCAGGGCCGGAGCTCGACGAGCCGCGCCGTCAAGCCGAAGAGTTTCAGCGGCTGTTCGGAAATCAGTTCGAGCAGGCCCGGCACATCGATCGAACCAACTATGTTGCCTTCAATCAGAGCTCCATCGATCTCGCCAAGCGCTTTCACGACTACAAGAAAGCGATGCAACAGCGGCAGGAAGCGGGTGAACTGCGCAGTCTGGTCTGGCCGCTGTTCTTCGACCACACCGCGCGCGAAGCAGACCGCTTCACTCGGCGCCTGGCACTATATTCAAAGGGCGAGATCGAGTTCGAGCGCGGTGAGGTGGTGGACTTCTGGTCTCAGATCATGAGCGAGCACGCGGCGTTCATCGCCCATCTCCTGGATCCGCAAGAGCAACTGCTTATCGATCAGGCGAGCAAGCTGCACGAGGCCTTTGCCGATCCTGCGGCCTTGAAGGTGGCCGAGGGCGATCCTGTGCTCGATGCGGCGGAGGAGATCCTCGACTTCAAGACGGTCGGCGAGAAGGGCATCCGCGCCGGTGCCATCAAGTCGATCATCAAACCCGAACTTGCGGCACATGTCCGCCGGGAGGCGGTGCGGTTCATCGATGAGCTGAAGCGGAGCAGAGGTTTGACGACATGAACGGCTGAAACTCCGGAAAACCTGCCCGGCGGGAGCCGCTGTTCGAGGAGTGCGAAGTCCCGAGTCCGTAATCAAACGCGCATGCGCGCCAGCGCGTCCAGCGCCGCGTTCGTCTCGGCCAAGCCGCCGCACCAGATCGCCGGCCGGCACCAGGTCGCGCACCAGCCCGACCGACTGGCCGGCATAGATGCAGGTCGCTTCGATCTCCCCGGTCGCGCCCGGCTTGGCGCTGTCGTCTCTGTACCGGAGCAGCGCCGCCCCGCCTGGCTGCCGCGCCACCTCCTCTCCCTCGCGGGGACGCTGCCCGGGAGGCGGGCAGCCCGCCGCTTCCCACAGATCGTAGGTCGAGTTGCGGATGACCCGGTGCGGCGCCTTGGGCCAGTCGAGGTCGAACAGCTCGGTATGGACGGTGTCCGTTT
>JAREAF010000455.1 GCA_029240475.1 Rhodospirillales bacterium
AAGCGGACTGCGCCGTAGTCAATGACCTCCTGGGCGCCAAGGCCGTGCACCGCTTCAACGTCGCTGGCCTCGGCCGTCGCAATGACCCGCAAGCCAGCCTGCCGGGCCATCTGCACGGCATAGGCGCCGACGCTCCCAGCGGCACCATGAACGAGCACCGTCTGACCTGCGACTAGCCTCGCCTGCTCAAACAGCGCCTGTTGCGCGGTGACGGCCACGACCGGAACGGACGCGGCCTCCACATCGCTGAGGCGGACGGGTCTCGCCGCGATCATACCCACCGCGGCGACAGCGTACTGGGCGTAGGCGCCGGTAAATTGCCGGTTTGTGACACCGAAGACTTCAGTGCCTGGCTTCAGCGCCGTCACCGCCGGGCCGACGGCTTCGACAATGCCTGACAAATCGGAGCCCAGCGTCAACGGAAGAGGTTGCGGCAGTACGCTCTTGCCGGCCCGAATCCAGGCATCCCACGGCCCAACCCCGGCCGCCTTGACCCGGACTTCTGTAATCGGGCCGCGGTTGTCAATCCCCCACGCTTCTGCTCTTCGACCCACGTCGCGGGGCTCGTGCTTCTGTCCGTGGTCGACGCCCGGTGTTGGGCGCCGCCACATGATGCGGTCAGACGGAGCGGGCGAGCCGATCTAACACACGTGGTCCGGTCCGGATGAACCGGCCACTCCCGGATTAGCGGCTTCACCCGATCCGCGCGTCCCCGCGACGGGACCTGGTTGCCGGGGCTGGCGACCGCGCCGGCGGCGCCTCAGGCGGCGCTCGCGCTTGCCTCGCCCCAGCGAAAGATCGTGCCATCGACCCACATGCGGTGCATCACCACCGCCAGCTTGCGGGCGAGCGCCACCTTGGCCTTCTTCATGCCGTGCCGGCCGGCGACTCCCAGCGCCCAGGCCTTGAGGGTCGAGAAGCGGACCGCGCGGGTGAGCATCACGTTGGCGGCCTCGAACAGCGCCGTGCGCACCATGGCGTCGCCCACTTTGCTGATCCGGCCGGTGCGGTCGATCTCGCCGGACTGGTACTTCTTCGGTGTCAGGCCGAAGTGGGCGCCGACCGCCTTCGACTTGGCGAAACGCTCGGGCTGGTCGATGGCCGATCTGAAGGTCATGGCCACCACCGCACCCACGCCCGGGACGGTCATCAGGCGCCCACACACGGCGTCCTCGCGAACCGTCCTGAGGAGGTCGCGATGCAGCGTGGCGTATTCGGCACGCAGGGCCGCGCGTGCCCGAAGCAGTGGCTCAGCGACCCGCTCGAGCATGGCCTGGCCGGCCACGAGCTCGCGGATGCGGGCTTCGAACTTGCCTTTGCTCACCGCACCCACCTTGAGCCCGAAGCCGCGCAGGATGCCGCGGATGCTGCTCTCGACGTCCCGCAGCTTGGCCACCAACAGCTTGCGTGCCGTCAGCAGGGCCCGAATCTCCTGCACCATGGGCGCCTTGGCATGGACCGGGCGGAACCAACCCATGCGCATCAGCTGCGCCATCCCACGCGCATCATTCCGGTCGGTCTTCACGGTCATCGCCTTCAGCGCCGCTTTGACGTGGCGCGTCTCGATCAAGATCGCCGGCAGCCCGGCCTCGACCAGCCCGGCGTACAGCCACTGCGACAAGGGCCCCGCCTCCAGCCCGATGCGCGCGAACGTCAAGCCGCTCTCCGCAAAAAACGCGACCAGGGCCTCGCGCTCGCTCCGTACCTTGGCTTCGCGGACGATCTGCCCCGCCGCATCGACCACACAGATGCTGCTCCATTCCAACGACACGTCGATCGCGGCATAGTGCTCCATGGCTGTCCCTCCAGCTCGATGCTTCGGGGCCGATCCTCGGACCCCGTTCCGCCATCACCGTGAGGGACAGCCGCCTCTCACAAAAGGCCCTGGCGGCGACCCGGCCCGATTACCGCATCTAGGTAGTAGACGCGCAGGTCCCTTGGAGGGCCGCTGCGAACCTCGAAGCATGCGAAAGGACATGTGAGTCGCGATTGTCGCCGCGAGCCTCCCAGGACGTCGCGACCGGGGTCGCAGGCTGGCCAGGGCATCGCGGATCAGCGGGAGGGTCGTCGAGCTATCCGACACTGCTGGCGCTGATAAAGGTTCATCACTCCGACCTTGGTCGATAAACAACGCTTCGACCACCCCGGGCCTGGGCGCCGGCAGCAACTCCGAGAGCACACAACCGTCGTGGCCGCGGGCAGCGCCAAGCCTGAGTACGGCGTCCATGTCCATGCCAATCACGTGGCCGCTCGGCGCGAACCGAACTTGGCCCTGGCAAGCCAGCAGAACATCCCAGGCTCGTGCTCCTGAGTACTGATCAAGGCGTGCTCGCGTAAGGGCGGCGCCAGCCTTCGGCTCCGGGCTCGCCCCCGGCACATGGTAGTCCGTCCTCGCGACAGGCTTGGCAGAATTCGGGACCTCCGCCCGGCTGGAAGTGCCAGCGGCAGAGGGCCCTGATCCGTTTTTGCGGCATTCAGCAGCACTGCCGGAGCGTGAACTCCTGGAAGAAGCGCTCACCCACGGGGTAGAGTTCCATCACCGCGGCGATGTTCTCGGGCGTCGGTAGGGCCGGCCCACCTCCGAGCTCGACACCCGTCCAGCTCACGACGTGCCGGACCGCGAGCTCGCGGCTCGGCTGCGCCTGGTAGAAGCCGTCGCGCTCACCCTCAGCCGAGAGGTCAGGCAGCCCGTTTAGCGGCAACCCGGCTTCCAACCGCTCCCGGGCCTGGCGCTCGATCGCCTCGACCGCTCGCCGGGCCCCCGCCTGCGCTACGGCCATGCCCACTGTGGCCAGCGGTTGGACGATCACGTGCAGACCGTAGGGAAGCTCCAGCCCGTGGGGCTCAACGCTAGGTCGAAGATCGATCATTTCCCCTGCCTCATGCTTGCCTGTAGCTGCCGCCGCGGGGAGCTGGAGTTATGCGCCGCGGGCCTGAGGACAGCTGGCTCCAAGTTCGGGCGATTGTTGCTGCACTTCATCTAGTTCGAAGTGGACGTCAGCGCGACCATCTCACCCTTCAGATCGAAATCGGATGAATTTCCCCCGAAAGCTCGTCGATGCCTAGTATATTGCGGTAATTCCCTTCGCGTTATCATCAATGACGAACCGGAGACGAGCCTGGCCGGTCAGCTATAACTCGGGAACGAGTCTCTGCGATCCGTTCATCTTTCCGTAATCCCGGCCGGGCTATCAAAGGACAACAAATCAGAGCGCCGTCACGGATAAACCAACCCCTGCTGGCTGAGTCAGCGAGGGTGCGGACTTCGGAGAAAGCACCATGACGGCTTTTGCGCGCAGCGCCGGTAAGGGCCACGACCGGCCCGACCCGGAAGAGAGTTTCGGCAAATTTATTTTCGCCGGTGAAGTGCCGATCGGCAGGATCGCGAATTTCTACGGGTTCCCTGTGCCCAAGGCGGAGAAGGCAAAGCCCCTTGCCGAGTTCGTC
>JAREAF010000456.1 GCA_029240475.1 Rhodospirillales bacterium
GCGGTGCTGCGGCCGGCCGCGCCGGCATCAGCAGGCGCTCGGCTGGATACCCAGAACGTGGCGCCGCGCAATACGCTCCACTAAATACTGGCGGCATCGGGCTTTGACCGATGCCGTTCGCGGGACTGCCGCGAAGCGAACGCTGCCCGCGGCCTATGCCGCGTGCTGCGCTTGATGGGTCACCATCAAGCGCCGTTGGTATAACCTCAGCCACAGGATGAGCCAGAGCCTCCATTAGGCCCAATGCCGTTCATTTAGGCCCGCGGGAAGCGTAGGCTGTCGATCTGGATTTGAGGGATCGGCAGCGATGGCTGGTGTTCCTGCCGGCCTTCCCGCCGGCGTCCGTCTCAGCGACCACATCAGCCTCGGGGTGATCGCCAGGGCGCTTCCGCCCGACCGGGTGGAGCGGATCCTGGCCGAAACTGGCAAGGCGAGCGAGCGGGAGCGCGACCTGCCGGCCCAGGTCATGGTCTACTACGCCATCGCCCTGGCACTCTACATGGGCAGCAGCGCCCGCGAGGTCTTGCGCTGCCTCTTGGAGGGGCTGCGCTGGCTCTGGGGCGCCGAAGCGGTCAAGGTGGCGGGCCGGAGCGGCATCTCGCAGGCCCGCAGCCGCCTGGGCGAAGCGCCGCTGCATCGGCTCTACGAAGAGGTGGTGCAGCCGATCGCGACACGGGCCACCAAGGGGGCGTGGTACCGGCGGTGGCGGCTGGTCAGCCTGGACGGCTCCTGCCTCGACGTAGCCGACACCGACGCGAACCGCGCCGCGTTCGGCTGTCCGGGGGCCGGCCGCGGCGCGAGCGCCTTCCCGCAGCTCCGCTTCGTCGCCCTGGTGGAGAACGGCACGCACGTGCTGTTCGGCGCCCGCCCGGGCCGCCTCGCCGAAGGCGAGACGACGCTGGCCCATGACGTGCTGGCGGCGCTGCGGCCGGGCATGCTGTGCCTGGCCGACCGGCAGTTCTTCGGATGCGCGCTTTGGCAGGCAGCGGCCGCCACCGGCGCCGACCTGCTCTGGCGGGGCAAGCACAATCCGCGGCTGCCGCGCGAAGCGGTGCTGGCCGACGGCTCCTCCCTGACGACGATCTATCCCAGCGACAAGGACCGGCGCCACGGCATCAACGGCGTCAGAGTGCGCGTGGTCGAGTACCGGCTGGAGGGCGTCGCCGGTGCCGCGCCGCTCTACCGGCTGGTGGCCACGATCCTGGATCCAGCGCAGGCGCCTGCCGCGGAACTGGCCGCGCTCTACCACGAGCGCTGGGAGATCGAGGGCGCGCTCGCCGAGCTGAAGACGCGGCTGCGCGGGGCGCGGGTGGTGTTGCGCAGCAAGACCCCGGCACTGGTCCGGCAGGAGGTCTGGGGCCTGCTGCTGGCGCATTTCGCGGTGCGCGGGCTGATGCACGAGGCGGCATTGCGGGCCGACGAGGATCCGGACCGACTCTCCTTCCTGCATGCCGTGCGCGTGGTCCGCCGCAAGCTGCCGCAGTTCGCGGCGCTTCCCCCCTCGGGCCAGGCGCCTCCTGCATGAAGCGGTGCTGGACGAAATTCTGGAGGAGCGCGCGGTGAGCGGCCGCGGCCGGCAGGTGCCGCGCGGGGTCAAGCGCAAGATGAGCAGCTACCCGCTGCGGCCTCGCGCCCCGCAGCTGACCACCCGCATTGACTTCAGCGCCGCCATCCGGATCGCAAAGTGAACAGTATTGGCCCTAGCCCGCACTTCTCACCAGTGGCTCGTCTGACGGCGTGAGCCGCTGGCGTCGGGTCGCGCTCTGGGTTCGGTGGCCTACGGACGACCGGATCGGCCCCGCTGTGGCCGTGCCGGGCCATCGCCGCGTGCCGGGCGGCGTTGACAGGGCGTATGGCGGCTTGCGCCGTCTGGTTCGTCAGGTCGTCGCGGCCGCGGTCAATCGGGCATGGGCGAGGGCGAACTCGGCCTGGTGCGGATGGGCCGAGGCCATGGCGAGTTTGAGGCGGCGGACGCTGAGCCTGACCAGGGCGCCGATCTTGAGGAGCGCAAGGCGCAGCGTGCCGCACGTGGCCTCGGCGAACTGGGTGTGGGCGAGGCCGATACGGCGCAAGCCGCAGAGCAGGACATAGGCCATGGAGGCGAACCACAAGCGCAGCTGGTTGGCGCGCATGCTGGCGGCGGAGGCGCGGCCGGCGAACAGGTCGAGCTGGCATTCCTTGACGCGGTTCTCCATGTCGCCGCGCGCGCAGTAGACCCGCTCGTAGAGGGCACGGGCCTCGCATTCGCGCGGCGTGAGCGAGGTGACCACGAAGCGCGGGTTGGCCTCGCCGCGGGTCCACTCCGCCTTGCCGATCACCCGCCGCCGGCGCGACCAGCTGTCGAGCGTCGACCATCGGAAATCCTTGTAGCGGCGGGTGGGGGTGTCGGTCCGGGTCACCTCGTCCTCGGCCCAGGCGAGGTCGCCGGAGATCTCCTCGACCAGGCGCGGGTTGCGGGCGAGGCCGAAGACGAAGTCCACCCGATTGGCTTCGCACCAGGCCATCAGCGCCTCGCGGGCGAAGCCGCTGTCGGCGCGCAGCAGGATGCGGACGCGCGGCCAGCGGGCGCGGATGCGGCCGACGATGCGCGCGACCTCCTCCGCCGCCCCGGCCGAGGCGTCGATGTCGGAGCGCCGGAGCTTCGCCGCCAGCAGGTGCCGGCCGCAGAAGACGTAGAGGGGGAGGTAGCAGTAGGCGTCGTAGTAGCCGTGGAAGAACCGGCCAGCCTGCGGCGTCCGAAGCGGTGCTTCGGACCCTGATGCCCATGCAGGGGGATGTCGGTGGCGTCGAGGTCGAGGATGATCTGCCGGGGCGGCGAACGGTGCGCCTCCAGGAACAGCTCGACGAACAGCGCCTCGATCGCGGCCGCGTCGTGGCCGATGCGATGATAGCGGGCAGACTCCCCCGCGGTCGGCGCGTGTTCCAGCCGGTTCAGGGTACCCTTGCCGGCCAGCGGGGCGCAGCCGGCGCGGCGTGCGGCCAGCTTGCCGGCGAGCACGGCCAGCGCCGGGTCGTGCCGCAGCCGGTCGTGGTCGACCACGTCCTCGTAGCCGAGCGCGATGCCGAACACCCGCTGGCCGACCAAGGTGGTGATCTCGTGCTCGATCCGCTCCGGCGCCCGCGCGTCGCGGAAGCAGGCGGCGAAGCGCCCGACCAGGTCGATGGCGCGATCGGTCGCGCCGAGCAGCAGCGCGCCGGCATCGGAGGTGATCGCCCCGCCGTCGAAGCCGGCCACCACGGCGCGGCCCTCGACGGGTGCGAACTCGAACAGCGCCGGGCTACACTCTGTCGGCATCGGGGACCTCCTCTGCGTCGCCGCAAGCCTTTGTCGCAGAAGAACTTTCGCCGACTCAGAGCCCCGATGCACCTACGCCTCTGAGAAATGCAGGCTAGTGGTGCAATTCAGACAGAAGGTACCTGTCCTGGCTGGCCGACAGGCCCGACCT
>JAREAF010000050.1 GCA_029240475.1 Rhodospirillales bacterium
CGCCGCCACGCCAGCCGATGCCGAGCCGTGCGGACGCATCATGTACGAGGCGTTTCGCGCGATCGCGGAGCGTCATGGATTCTCTCCGGATTTTCCGTCGGTCGACGCGGCGATCCAGCTGGTGCGGGCGCTTACCTCGCATCCCAAGGTCTTCGGTGTGGTGGCCGAGCAGGGAAGTCGACCGGTGGGTTCGAATTTTCTGGCAGAGGGCGATGCCATCCGCGCCGTGGGACCTATCACCGTCGATCCGCGCGATCAGGGCCGCGGCGTCGGGCGGCGCCTGATGGAGGCGGTACTCGAGCGCGGCGCCGGAGCAGCCGGCATCCGGCTGCTTCAGGACGGCTTCAACATGCGATCGCTGACGCTCTACGCGTCGCTCGGCTTCGAGGCGCGCGAACCGGTGGTGGTGATGGCCGGCGGGCCCGCGGGGAAGCCCTCGAAAGGCGCCACCGTGCGACCGATGACCGAGCAGGATCTCGGGGTCTGCAATGCACTCTGCCTGCGAATCCATGGCTTCGACCGCTCCAGCGAACTGGAGGATGCGCTGCGGCTCCTCGCGCCGTGCGTCGTCGAGCGCGGGGGGCGGGTGACCGGTTACCTCACGGCGCCCGCTTTTTGGATCGCCAATCACGGGGTGGCGGAGAGCGAGGGTGACATGAAGGATCTCATCCTGGGTGCAGCCGCGGCGCAAGCGGAGCCACTCTCCTTCCTTCTGCCCGTACGGCAGGCCAGCCTGCTGCGCTGGTGCCTGGAGGAGGGCTTGCGGCCGGCAAAGCCAATGACATTGATGAGCATGGGAGAGTACCGAACTCCCGGCGGGAGCTTCCTGCCTTCGGTCTTCTATTGAATCCGGCGATCTTCGCGGCAGCCCTGACCAGCGGCGCTGGCGAGGGCTGCGAGCGCCTCGTCGCAAGTGACGAGCGCGGCCCGCCGCAGCGGCTCAGAACATCCGGTTGATCAGCGACAGCTCGAACTGGAACGGCAGCACCACGCGGGCCTGCTCGCCGGGGAACTCCTCGGGCAAGGGCGGCACCGGGGAAGCACGGTCGAGCATCGCCAGCACCGCCTGGTCGAGGCCGGGGTAGCCGGAGCTTTCCCGGATCTCCTTGCTGAGGATGGTGCCGTCGCGGGCGATCACGAAGGCGACCACGACCTCCCCTTCCTCCTTCCGCTTCTTGGAGTCGGCCGGATATTCCATGTGGCGCTTGATCCACCGGCGCAGGCGCTTGAGGTAGTCGTCGCCCGCGCCGAATCCCGAGCCGGCCAGTGCCGCCGTGCCCGTGCCGCTGGCCCCGCGCCCAGTCCCTTCGCTTCCGGTCGCGCCGGTACTCGCGGCCGTCCCCGGCGAGCCGGTGCGCGGCCCGGCCGCCTGCCGCAGGTCCGGCGAGCGCTCGAGCGCCGGCGCCTGCGCCACGGTGGATTGGGCTGCCGGCGTGCGCGACAGCTGCTCCGCCGGAGGCGCTTCCGTCGGGTCGGCCATGTCATCCTCGGCGACCGTCGGGGGAAGGCTCGCGGTCTGCACCCGCGGCTGTGCGGGCGGGGCGGGTTTCAGGCTCGGGCGCGGTGGGGGCGGCGGGGGGAGCGCCTCGGCAATTTCGTCGAGAACGGTCTCGACCGGCGATTCGGGTGCGGGTTCGGCCACCACCGAGGGGCTCGGCGCCGGTTCGACTGGCGGCGCCGGCTCAGGAGCAGGTGCAGGCGCGGAAGGAGGAGGGGCGGGAGCGGCGGCGGCCTCGATTGCGGTCGCGCCCTCGACGGGCGCCGCGCTGGTGAAATCGGAGCCTCCGCCGCCGCTCGAGCCGCCGGCGAGCCCGGCGGCGCCCGCATCCACCAATTCGACCAGGATGGGAGGGGCCGGCTTCGTTGCTTCCAGGAGTGCGAGGACGGAGATCAGAATCAGGACCAGCCCGTGCATCAGCGAGGAGGCAAGCACCGCTCGCCAGCGAACGTCCGGCTCCTCATGTTCGGGCGGCGGCAGCCGCGCCGGCCGGATCGACAGTCGCGAGGAGGTGCTCCCGGCCAGGTTCGGCGTCATGGCGGTCAGTTGCTGGTCTGCGCTTCGGCGATCAGCTTGTGGCAGGGACTGTCCTCGCCAAGCCCGAGCTCGATCATCGGCAGGAGAGCGGCCAGCGGCGTCAGGAGCGCGCCGAGCACGGCCGCGGCGGCGCCGCGCGCAATGGCCTTGGACGGATCGATGCCGAATTCGGGATCGGCCAAGCGCCCGCCGATCAGCACCGGCGTGCGTGCGGACAGCAGGCTTGGGTCCTTCGGATGCGCCTCCAGCTTCAGGTCCATCTTCTCGTTCTTGAGATTGATGTCGCCTTCGCCCGTCACGTTTGTGTCCGTCGTGTCGACCACGAAGGTCTGCGCCTTCAGCAAGCCGTCCTTCGCCTTGAAGTCCGCCACTGCGCAGCGCACCGCGACCGGCTTGTCCTCGCCGATCACGAAGCCGAGCGCCTCGGCGATGTCGATGCCGACGATCTCCAGCAGCAGGTTGCTGAGCTTGCCGCCGCTCATGACGATCACCGCGCCGCCGTTCGAGCTGCCGAGCAGCTCGGCGGTCGATCGCCCGGTGCCATCCAGCTCGATCCGCCCGCCGAAGGTGCCGCCCATCTCTTCGGCGAACTCCGAGCCGCGGAAGAACTCGGCCAGCTTGATCGAGCGGATGCGCAGGTCGGTCGCGGCGGAGGGGACCTCTTGCCGCCCATTGAGCACCAGGCGGCCCTCGATGCGGCCGCTGGCGATGCCGAACGACAACGGCTCGACGACCAGGCGGCCGTTATCCAGCTGGAACTTCGCCTTGAAGTCCTGCATCGGCAGCGAGGGCGCGATCACGTCCTTGCCGGTCAGGTTGACCGTCATGTCCATCGCTCGGAGCCGGGTTAGGTCCACCTTGCGGTCGGGCAGCGCGCGGCCGCTTGCCTTCTGCTCCTCCGCCTTCTTCTTCTGCTCCTCGCTGGCGGCTTCGCCGGGCTTGGTTGAGGGTGTCGCGCCGACGAGTCCGGCGAGATCGTCGAAATCGAGCTTGGTCGAAACGAGATCGGCGGTGAGCTTCGGGCGCTCGCCTCCGGTATCGAGGGCAAGGTCTCCGGAGAGATCGCTGTCGCCGACGCCGCCCTTCATCTCGGTGAAGCGCCAGCGGTCGCCCTCGCGCTCCAAATGGCCGGCGAGCCGGTAAGGCGGGGTCGAGGGCAAAGGGATGCCGACGATCGGGAACAGCTGCGCGAGGTCGGGACCGGAGATGTCCATGCGGATGTCCAGCCCCTGCATCTTGATAGGGTCGCCCATCGTGCCCTGAATGGTGCCCTTGGTGTCGCCGATCACCGTCGCGACCCGAATCGGATAGGGCTGCGAGCTTTCGCGCAGCTGCAGCAGCGAGCCGGCCGCGAGATCCAGCCGGAACGGCTTTCCCTCGAAGGTGCCTTCGCCATTGAGGCGCACCTCCTCATCGCCGTTCGCGCCAGTCGCGGTGTCGACGCGGCTGGCGAGGTCGATGCCGTGTGCCGGGTCGCGGTACGTCACCCTTCCATCGCGCACCACCAGCCGCCCGATGATCGGGAATTCGCTGCGGTCATCGGGGCTGACCGCCTCGGCCGCAGCGGCCGCGTCGGGATTCTGGCTGAAATCCCAGTTGGTCTTGCCTTCCTGATTGCGCTCGAGCAGGACCGCAGGGCGGATCAGCACCACCTCCGGCAGCACCACGTCCCCGCGCAGCAAGGACGGCAGCCGGACCGTGAACTCAGCGCGCTCGGCGGCGGCCATGAGGGGCTCGCTGCCCCAATCGGCATTGCCCACCCGGAGCTGGTTGAGGGTCACCCGGGTGGTGCGCCCCCAGTCGATGTCGACGTCGCCGGCGATCTCGATGTCACGGCCGGTGGCGGACCCGGCCCGCTCGGCGAGGATCGATTTGAACTTGTCGGAGGAAACAAAGAGGAGCAGTGCGCCCACGGCGATCAGCAGGAGCACCAGGATCGCGCCGGCGGCAATGGCCGCCCATTTGAGGATCCGCATCGTTCACGCGCAAAATGGGGGCGGCGCCCCGACCTGTGGGGAAACGCCGCCCGCCATGCCAGTGTTGCGACGGGTCTCGTGCGACCCGCGCCGAATCAGCCTTGGTCGTCGACCGTTCCTGCCGTCCCTGCGCCCGGCCGGATCCAATAAGGCTCCGCGCCATAGGCGTAGTAGAGATTGGCGAGGTCGCGGCCCCGGATGAATCGCGGCGCCGTGCCCTGCGCCAGTTCCGGCAGGGCCGTCAGCTGGCTGCTCTGGATGCGCAGAGCGAACCCCATGCGGGTGGGCATCCAGGTCATGGCCGTGAACGGCACCGGCAGCCAGCGCTGGTCAGTGCCGAGGAAGCCGCCCGACGAGACCAGCACATAGGCCACCTGCCCGCGGCGACTGTCGATCAGGATCTCGTCGATGTCGCCGACCGGCATGCCGTCCGCGCTGAACACCGTCGTTCCGGCCAGCTCGCCTTCCGTCATCAGGCTGGGCGGAGCGACCAACGCGCCGTAGCGCCCGCCGAGCACCACGACGTCCTCCTGGCCGCCGAGGCCGGCTCCCGGATCGGTGGATGCGATCTGGTCGCGGCTGCCGCCTTGGGTGGATTGCTGCCCTTGCGCCTGCTGCGACTGATCGGTCCCGGTCTGCCCGGCCGTGCCCGATTGGGTCGCGCCGGTGGTCCCGGTCTGAGCCTGCTGGGTCTGCGTGCCCGCAGTGGAGCCCTGACCCGACTGGGTCGTCCCGGCCGTCGTCGCGGTCTGCTGCTGCGATTGGGTGCCGGACTGGGCAGTGCCGGTCGTGCCCTGCTGCTGCGTGCCGGATTGCTGGCCCGACTGAGACGTCGTCCCTTGATCGGCCGTGCCGCTCGTTCCCGCTTCCGGCGTGGTGGTGATCAGCTCCCTGATGCGGCCGACGATCTGTGGCCCGGTGACGCTTGCGAGCTCCGAGGGCGCCACGCGCGGCAGCTCCCTCAGCCGGTCAGCGGGGACCGAGAGCGCGATGCGCTGGTCCTGGCCGGCATCGACGACCCGCCAGGGCACCGGGAGCAGATCGGTGCCGAGATCGAGCGCATCGTCCGCGCCCGAGCCGACCATGACGAAGTGGACCTTTCCGCTCTGCGCCCCGATCACGAGATAGCGGGACGTGCCGATCTCCTGGCCCGAGCTGTCGGTGACGGACCGGCCCACCAGCTCGCCGGCCGAGACCACCTCGATGCGCCCGACGCCGGCGCCCGTCTGCTGCAGGTCGCCGCCCGGCCGGCTCGCGCCGTAGGCCTGCTGGTCGAAGCCCATGCCGCCTTGCTGCATGTGCTGGCCCATCATGCCTTCGCCCATCATGCGGCGGCGATCGTCCTGGCCATAAGCCTGCTGGCCCGGCTCGTAGCGGCCGAACTGCGGATAGCCGCCCTCATAGCCGAAGCGGTTCAGCTGGCCGCGGTCCTGGGCGAACCGGCCGTCCTGCTGGAACTGCCCTTGCATGCCATAGGCCTGCTGGCCCTGCCACGTCTGCCCATACGGCACGCCGAAGGCCTGGCCGGACGGATAGCCCGGATACTGGCCGGCTCCCGGCCCCATCTGGCGATCGCCCATCGAGCGGGGCTGGCCAAATTGCTGGCCCATATAGGCCTGGCCGCCCATTCCGTAGCCCTGGCCCGGATAGGCCTGCGCGCCCGTGCCATAGCCCTGGCCGGAGTAGTAGTCCTGGCCGCGCTGGCCGAAAGACTCGCCATAGGCCTGCTGGCGGCGCTGCATCTCTTCCTGCAGCCAGCGATCCTGCGCGCTCTGGCCGTAGAAATCCTCCGCCCCGCCGGGCTGCTCGAAGCCGAAGCGGGACTGCGGATCCGGCTGGCGTCCGATGTCGCTGTCATAGAAGCCGCCGCCTTGCGCCTGCTGGCCATAGCGCTGCTGGTCCTGCTGACCGTATTGCTGCTGCAAGTTCTGGCCATAGGCCTGCTGGCCGTAGCCGGTCGACCCTTGCGGGCCATAGGGGCCATAGGCCGGCCCACCGAACTGCTGCCCTTGGCCAAAGCCGCGGCTCTGCGGGGATGTGAGCCTCTGCGGCTGATCGAAGGCCTGCTGCGGCCAGATCTGATTGCCATACCCGTCGAAGCTGCGGTCGACGCCATATTGGTCCGCCGCGCCATAGGGCCGCTGCGCCGACCCGGTTCGGAACTGCTGCTGGTCGTAGGCTCCGGACCCCGGCATGCCATAGCCATAGGTCGGATAGCCTTGAGAGCCCGAATCGATCGCCGACTGCCCGCGGCTGTCTGCCGGTGCAAGCGTCAGTGCGAGGCTTCCCGCCAGAATCGCGACCGATTGGAGCAATCGTGCCTTCCGCATGCGATCCTCCATGGTGTTTTGGGATGATCGTCCGGTCATCGCCCGGACGGCTGCTAAGGCAACATCGCCGCGCGGCCCGAGTTTCCTCTTTCGGATGAAATTGCGACTCGGAGGGGTTGGTGATGCGCACCGTTGCGGCGGGCCGATCTTCCCTCGGCGAAGCAGGATCGGTTCGGACCCATGGCTGACGATGATCGGCCGCAGCGCTCACGCCTGAAGCTGCTGGCACTGCTGGCTTTTCCGGTGCTCCTGGGCGGTGGTCGGGCGCGCTGCAGCTTCATGACCGGCGACGAGGAAGATGACGAGGAGGACAGGGACGAGAACGACGACGAGGACGATGCGGAAGACCAGGATTTCTCGTGAATTCACGGAAGATCGGCACGAGACTCGTTCTATTTCACTCAGGCATCGCTAGACTGCGCTCCGCATGAACGCGGTGGGGGAAAGGACGGCCGCGCGGCTGGCTGCGCTGAGGGGGCGGGGGGAGCGTCTGCGGCTGAGCATCGCGGCGACCCTGATCCTCGGATTCGGTGCGCTGGTGGTCATCGCGGTCGGGGCGGCATTGCTGATCACGCTGGTCGCGGCGCAAGCGAACACGCGCGAGCTGCTGCGCACCGCCGCGCGCCAGCATGTCGACGCGGTGGTCGCCTCCGTCTCGGCCACCCTCGCTCCGGCGCGGGCGCAGGCGGAGTTTCTGGCCGAGCTCATCGCGGCCGGCGAGATCGATCCGGCCGACAACAACCGGCTCAAGACCGTTCTTCTCGGCGCGCTGGCCGCCGCCCCGCAGGTCTCCGGCGCGGCCTTCATCCGAACGGACATGACGGCCGTTCGGGCGAGCCGCACCGACAGCAGCTTCGACAGCCGCATCTCGCGCGCGCCACGGCCCGATTCCCGCCAGGTGCTCGCGGCGGCCAAGGAGGCGCGCGGCCCGAGATGGGGGCGCATCCTCTATCTGCCCGAACTCGGCGATACGCAGATCACACTGCTGGCCCCCGTGCGACGCGGCGAGCATTTCCTCGGCGCTGTGGTGTCGGTGGTCTCGATCGCCAATCTCTCGCGCTCGCTGCCGCGCCCCGACGGCAACTCGGTGGCCTTCATTCTGACCGAGGACGGCCGCGTGGTGGCGCATCCGGCGCTGGTCGGAGGGCCGCGCGGAGTGTCCCCGGACAAGCCGCTCCTGAAGCTCACGGAGATCGGCGATCCGGTGCTGGAGCGCATCTGGAGCGCGCCGGATCGGCAGGCGTTCCGCCAATCGTCGGAGGACGACGGCTTCTTCACCCACGTCGCAGATGTGGCGGGGGAGGAATATGCGTTCCTCTACCGGCGCATCGCCGACTACGGCGAGACCGCCTGGATCGTCGGGGCCTATGTGAAGAGCTCCGTGGCCATGCCGCTGATCGACCGGCTTCGATGGGCGGCGGTCGCGACCAGCGGCATCTTGCTCGCGTCTGTGCTGCTGTCGGTCCTGCTCAGCCGCGCGATCCTGCGCCCGGTCCGCGAGCTGGCGGAAGGCGCGGAGGCGGTGAGCCGGCTCGATTTCGAAGCGGTTCCGCCGCTCAAAGGCGCGACGTTCCGCGAGATCGACGCGGCGATGGGGGCTTTCAACGCCATGGTCGGAGGCCTGCGCCTCTTCGCCACCTACGTTCCGCGTTCGCTGGTGCGCCGGCTGATGACGCTGCAGAGCGCGTCCGGGTTGAGGCCCGAAGAGCGCGAGGTCACGGTCCTCTTCACCGACATCGCCGGCTTTACCGAGATGAGCCGACGCTTGACGCCGCTCCGCCTGGCGGCTTTCCTGAACCGCCATTTCGGCCTGCTCGGACGCGCGATCGACGCCGAGGGCGGCACCATAGACAAATATATCGGCGATTCGGTGATGGCTTTCTGGGGGGCTCCGGACCGCCAGGGCGATCATGCCGCGCGGGGTTGCCGCGCGGCGCTGGCCATCGCCGAAGCGGTGCGCGCCGACAATGAACGCCGCAGCCGGAAGGGGCGGGCGCCGGTGCGATTGCGCATCGGCCTTCACAGCGGCCCGGCGATCGTCGGCAATATCGGAGCGCCGGGGCGAATCAATTACACGCTGGTGGGCGACACCGTGAACGTGGCGCAGCGGCTCGAGCAGCTCGGCAAGCGCCATGCGCACACCCAGGATGCCGTGATCGTCGCCTCGCGCGCGGTGCTGGAGCGCGCCGGCATGCTGGACCAGGCGCGCTCGCTCGGCTCGCAGGAGGTCAGCGGCGGCGGCCCGATGGAAGTGTTCGAGCTGGCGCCGCTTCAGCCCCTAATCAGTAAAGCGGTCGGCTGAGCTCGCCCGCCGCAGCATGGACTGCTTCAGCTTCTGCATGGCGCGATGCTCGAGCTGGCGCACGCGCTCCTTGCTGACGCCGAGCTCGCGCCCCAGCTCCTCCAGCGTCGCGGCTTCCTCACGCAGCCGGCGCTGGTCGATGATGGTGCGCTCGCGCTGGGTCAGCTCGCTCAACGCCTCGTTCAGCCAGCGCGACCGCGTCGCCGCATCGCGCAGGCCGATCACCACCTCCTCAGGTCCGGGGCGGTTGTCGGCAAGGCTGTTCTGCCATTCCTCCTCGCCCTCTTCTCCCACGGGAGCGTTCAGGGACTGGTCGGCGCCGGAGAGGCGCGCCTCCATGGCCTCGACCTCCGCGAGCGATACATCGAGGGCCTCGGCGATGGACGCGCGGCCCTCGGGCGTCATGACCCCGCCGGACGCCTTCTCGATGCGGGCGCGCAGGCGGCGGAGATTGAAGAAGAGCGACTTCTGGGCCGCGGTCGTGCCGGTGCGAACGATCGACCAGTTGCGCAGGATGTAGTCCTGCATGGCCGAGCGGATCCACCAGGCGGCATAGGTCGAGAAGCGCACGTCCCGCTCCGGCTCGAACCGCGCGGCCGCCTGCATGAGGCCGACATTGCCTTCCTGGACCAGATCGCCCATGGGCAGGCCGTAATTGCGGAACCGGCTGGCGGTGGCGACCACCAGGCGCGTGTAGCTGAGGATCAGCTCATGAAGCGCGGCCTCGTCCATCCGCTCGCGCCAGCGCCGCGCCAGGTAGAACTCGTGGTCGCGCGTCAGGAGCGGCGCTTCCATCGAGCTGCGGATGAAGGCCAGATTCGCCCGCTGCGTATTCGGGTCGTCGATATGAGCCATCGGAACGCCGCCCCTTCCTGGCGCCGAAACGCCGCCTCGCAGTTTAGATACGCTCCAAGGTGGCGAGCGGATCACCCGCGAAAACGGACTGCCTCCCCGGCGTTCCGCTCAGGGCTCGGAAGGGGCTCAGGATTCGATGGTGGCGAGGAGCGTGCCCTCGGGGGCGAAACAGGCGGCCAGCAAGGGTCCGCCGAAGCCCGATCCCGAATCGATCGAGGTGGTGTAAGCCGATTCGATCAGCCCGCCATGGCTTCGGTCATAGCCGCGGATCACGCGGCGAAATCCCGCATAGGGCTGCGCCAGCCGTGAGAACCCGCCCAGATTCCACCAAAAGCTATCGCTTTGCGCGCTGAGCGGGCGAGAAGGATCGATGCCGGCATGCACGAACAGGAGCGCGCCGTCGTCGGTCAGAGCGGCCCGCCGCAGAGCGCTCATCAGATTGTAATGACCGGGCCGGGCCTGCATCACGGCGCGGAGCGACTGAGTCCATCGGGTGATCCCGACCGCGCCTTCGCGGGCCACCGCCGCGCCCGTCTTCTCGTCCCCTCCATAGGCGCGCAAGGTGGCGCCCAGGCCGTGACTCATCATCCAGTCGAAGACCTCGCGCGGATTGGGCGCGAATTGCAGCTGCAGCAGCTTCTGCCACATCTCCTCCTGGCTGCCGCGCAGATAGGCGAGGTCGCTGGCGAAGGTGCGGGGCCGCGCGATCAGGGCGCGGCGGAAGGCGAGCAGCTCGTCGATGGTGCCCAGCACATCGGCGCCGCCCAGATAATTGCCGAGATAGACGAGGCGATCGCCTTCCTCGAAGGCGTCGGCAAGGACGCGGTGCAGGGCGGCCAAGCGTCCGCTCTCGCCATGGATTGCGGCCACGGCCCAGACGCGCCGTGCGCGCCGGAGCACTGCAAATCGCTCGTGATTGGATCGGTCGCGGTCGGCCATGGCGCCCGCCGGCAGAGTCGGCGAGGTGCGCCGTTCCTGTCCAGAAAAAACGGCGGCGCCGAAGCGCCGCCGTCTGCCGTTGAGAAGCTGCGGCCTTATGCCGCTTTCAGCATTTCCTCGAGCCGCTGGGCGGCCGCCTGCTCGTCGATCCGCTCGACAGCGGCCAGCTCGCGGGCGAGCCGGTCGAGGGCCGCCTGATAGATCTGCCGCTCGCTGTACGACTGGTCGGGCTGGTCCGAGCCGCGATGCAGGTCCCGCACGACCTCGGCGATGGAGACGGGGTCGCCCGAATTGATCTTGGCCTCGTATTCCTGGGCGCGGCGGCTCCACATCGTCCGTTTCACCCGCGAGCGGCCCTTGAGCGTGGCCAGC
>JAREAF010000457.1 GCA_029240475.1 Rhodospirillales bacterium
CATGGTTCTCACTAGCCGTGCTCATGGCGAGCTCCTTGCTTAAGGTCAACGCCTCGGCAACCGCTTTGTCGATTTGCTGCCTTCGGCCCTGCTCCCAGGCGCTAGCAAACGCGCCATCACCCAGGAGCTCCCGGGCGGCCGAAATGGTTGCCGCAATCCGCGCTTCGTCGTCCGTCGTTGTCATCGGTATGCCTATCGCCTCCCTCAGCGCGCTGGCGACCCCCATGATACGCGCCGCACTCGCCGGCTGGCCCCGTCTGGCAGCCACCGCGGCCAGCGCGTTCAAGATCATTGCCACCACGATCGGGTTGTCGATCTCCTGCGCCGAGGCCAGAGCCTCTCGGCAAAGGTCCGCCGCCCGCCCCTGCTCGCCCTGCGCCTCGGCAAGCGCGCCGCGGCTGTCGAGGATGTATGCGAGGAGCGACCGGTCCCCAGCCATACGCCCGAACGTTACGGCCTCGTCGAGCAATTGCAGAAACGGTCAGTTCCGAGATGACCAGTTTCGAGGAGAGACTTGCAGCGTGGCGCAGGAGCGCGTACCTGCCGCCAGGGAGACGGCCCGGTACAATCCGGATCGGCAGACCGATTCAACGAGGCAATTATGGAAAGCCTCACCGCAGCCATGGCCGGCATTGGGGGTACTTCCGGCGCTCCTAATTCTCGATCGGCGCCTCTTCTCGTTGGCCGGACGCTTGAGCAGTTCTTCTTGCGCGAGGAGCTGGCTGCCGTTTGCGCGGGGCGCGGGCGGCTCGTTCTCCTTGGCGGCGAAGCGGGGATTGGCAAGACCACCCTGGCCCGCGATTTGGTTGCCGAGGCGGGAGCGCGACGTGTCCGCGCGCTTACCGGCGCCTGCTACGATCTCACGAATACGCCACCGTACGGCCCGTGGCTCGACCTGTTCGATGCTTGCGCCTGCGATCAAGACTTGCCACCGCCCCCCGCCGCCTTCGCGAGCGGCCGACTGGAGCGTGTAACCGATCAGGCGGCGCTCTTTACCGAAGTCCGCACATTTTTCCGTGCGCTCGCCGACACCGGTCCAGCTCTCATTCTGCTCGAAGACCTTCATTGGGCCGACCCTGCCAGCCTGGAGCTCCTCCGGCACCTCGCTCCCCGCCTGCGGCACTGGCCGATCCTGCTGCTTGTTACCTACCGCGGTGACGAACTAACGCGGCGCCATCCCTTCGCTGTGCAGCTTCCGGCGCTGGTGCGCGAAGCTGAGGGGCTTCGGCTCGATCTGCAGCGCCTCGACGCGGCCGCCCTGCGCGCTCTTGTCGCGGCCCGCTACCGGCTTCTGGCCGACGACGAGGCGCGCCTGGTTGCGTATCTTGAGCAGCACGCCGAGGGCAACCCGTTATTCGCGACCGAACTCCTGCGGGCGCTGCAGGAGGAAATGCTGCTCCGCCCCGCAGACGATAGCTGGACACTTGGCACACTCGACCGCGTTGTGCTCCCTTTCTTCCTCCGGCACGTGATCGATCACCGCATCGCCCGGCTCGGGGAGACGACGCGCATGCCGCTAGCCATGGCCGCAGTGATCGGGCAGGACGTGCCGCTCGACCTCTGGGCCGAGGTGGCCGGTCTGGACGATGAGACGCTGTTGACGATCGTCGAGCGGGCAGTGGACGCCCACCTGCTGGAGGCCGACCGCGATGGCGAGTGCGTTCGCTTTGTGCACACCCTCACTCGCGAGGCGCTGTACGAAAGCGTCCTGCCGCCGCGGCGACGGATGTGGCATCGCCGTGTCGGCAAGGCGGTGGCTGCGCACGCACGCCCCGACCCCGACGCGGTCGCCTATCACTTCCAAGCAGCCGGCGATCCGCGTGCGTGCGACTGGCTGATCGCGGCCGGGGACCGGGCTCAGCGTACTTACGCCTGGCTCACTGCGGCCGAGCGCCTGCGGGCGGCCGCTTCTCTCCTTGAGGAGGCCGCGGGCCAGGAGCGCACACGTGGCCGACTGGCGTGCCGCGTCGCCTACCTCCTGCGATTCTCCGACCCAGACTGTGCCATCGAAGCCCTCGACATTGCCGCCCGCGTGGCCACGCAGATCGATGACGCCGTCATGGCCGCCGAAGTCCGTTGGCTCCGTGGGCTTCTGCTCTGCTACACGGACCGGTTCCGGTCCGGGCTTGCTGAGATGATGGCAGGCATTGAGGCGCTCAAGGCGATATCCCCGGCACCCGCGGGGGAACCCGCTGTGATCCAGGCCTGGCTCAACGACGCGCTGCTGGCGGCGACCAGCATTGCTGACGCCAAAGTCGCGCGCGGCGCGGCCGAACTCGATGCCGCCGACGTTGTGGCCTGGCGCGGCGCCGCCCTCGGCCGGTTTCTCGCCAATGCCGGGCGCTTGCGCACAGCGGTCGATGGGTGCGAGCACTGCGTTGCCGTGCTCGCCGACGTGCCCGAGGCGAGAGGTGGACTCCGCGCCGCCGTCGCGTTCGCTTCCCATGGGCTTGGTATCGCCGAGGCCGGGCTCGGGCGACCAGAGGAGGCGCGCACGACGTTCGCCCAGGCCCGCGCAATCTTCGCGGAACTCGACCACCACGCCTTGGTCGCGTTCACGCTGCTCGACGAATTGCGCGACGTCGCGCTGACCTTTGGCGCGGCCGACCCGGCCGCTCGACGTCGGATCGCGACCGAGGCGGAAGCGGCATTGGGCCGAACCGGCGGTGCTCTCCGTCCCGGAGTCTCACCCCGTTTGGCGTGGCTCGGTTGCCTTGTCCTCGACGGACAGTGGGACGAGGTGGACCGGATCCTGTACGATCTGCTTGGCCCCGGCAACGCTTACTTCCGGCGTGAGATCACCGCGGCGAAGACCGTTCTCGCCCGCCACCGTGGCGACCCGGATCGCGCCTGGGAGGAGATTCGCCGCCTGCTCCCCGCCGGACCGGAGACAGAGCCGGGCGACCTAATCCACCAAGAGGGGCTCTTCCTCCAGCGCCTCGCGGCCGACCTCTGTCTTGACGAGGGTGACGTATCGACAGCTCATGCTTGGTTGGCGGCGCACGATCGCTGGCTCGCCTGGAGCGAAAGCGTGCTGGGACGTGCGGAAGGGCAGGTCGCCTGGGCGCGCTGGCACCAGGTAGCTGGCGACACTGCACGTGCCCATGCTGCCCTGAACGATGCCCTTACCCTCGCCGCCTCACCGGCCCAGCCCCTCGTCTCCCTGGCCGCCCATCGCCTTCTGGGCGAGATCGCGACCGCTGCCGACCACCGCCTGATCGCAGCGGAGCAGCTGGCGGCCGCACTCAGCCTCGCGATCGTCTGCGACGCTCCTTTCGAGCGGGCGCTCACGTTGCTTGCCCTCGCCCAGCTGTATCTGGTGACCGGCGAGCCCGACAAGGCCGCCTCCCTCCTGAACGAGGTCCTTGACATCTGTGGTCCCCTCGGCGCCGCGCCGACGCTCGCACGTGTTGATGCGCTCGCGGCG
>JAREAF010000458.1 GCA_029240475.1 Rhodospirillales bacterium
GCCGGTCGGGCTCTTTGCGGTCTTCGAATGCGGCATGCTGAAGATGCGCACCGCGGTCATCGACGCGCTCGACATGGCCGGCGGCCAGTGCGCCGCGCTGTATCCGGAGAAGCCGATCTACGACATCCCCGGCTATCCGCGCATCGAGGCGATGGCCCTGATCGAGAAGCTGACGGAGCAGGCCGCGCCCTTCCATCCCGCCTATCACCTGGGCCAGCAGGTCGAGGCGGTGGAGCCGACCGAGGGAGGCTGGCGCCTCACCACCTCCGCCGGCGCCAGGATCGAGGCGCGCTGCATCTTCATCGCCGCAGGCGTCGGGGCGTTCGGCCCGAACCGGCCGCCGCTGGCCGGGATCGAGCAGTATGAGGGCAAGTCGGTCTTCTACCTGGTCAAGCGGCGTGACGATTTCCGCGGCAAGCGCGTGGTGATCGCCGGCGGCGGCGACTCGGCGGTCGACTGGGCGAACTCGCTGGCCGAGCTCGCGGCCAAGATCTATGTGGTGCACCGGCGCCCGAAGTTCCGTGCCGCTCCGGAGAGCGTGGCCATGATGGAGCGCCTGGCCGCGGCCGGACGCATCGAGCTGGTGGTGCCTTACCAGCTGCATGGGATCGAGGGCAGCGGCGGACAGGTTTCGGCCGTGACGGTGCAGACGCTCGAGGGCCAGACGCGCCGGCTCGAGGCGGACGCGCTGCTGCCCTTCTTCGGCCTCGCCATGAATCTGGGGCCGATCGCGCGCTGGGGCCTGGCGCTGGAGCGCAATCACATCAAGGTCGATCCGGCGACCTTCGAGTCCAGCGCCAAGGGCATCCATGCGATCGGGGATATCGCCGCCTATCCGGGCAAGCTGAAGCTGATCCTGACCGGCTTCGCCGAGGCGGCGGCCGCCGCCCATGCCGCCTATGCCCGCGTCCATCCGGGCGAGGCGCTGCATTTTGAATATTCCACGACCAAGGGCGTGCCGGGGGCCTAGAGGCCGCTTCCCGCGATCCACGGCTTTTTACCGATCCTTATCTCGAAGCCCTCTAGTCTCGCGGCCGACTTGCAGCGGCGGCGTTCGACCGGATGAGCAGATGACCCCAGCTTGGAAAAGATTCACTGAATCCGGCGCGACGAGCATCGAATATGCCCTGATCGCCGCTCTGGTCTCCGTCGCCATTTTCGCCGGGGCCGACCGACTCGGGAATTCGGTCCAGTCCTTCTTCGAATCGGCCGGCGAGACGGTCGAGGAAGCCGCGCCGGAGTAAGCTTGACGCCCTAGTCGGCGACGGACACGGTCGCCGTCGCGCGCGCCGGGATGCGGCAAGTGACCGAGGTGCCCTCGCCGGGCGCGCTCTTCAGCTCGACCCGGCCGCCATGCAGCTCGATCAGGCTCTTCACCAGCGCCAGGCCCAGGCCCGCGCCGATCTGGCTGTGCGCGCCATGCCCGCGCTCGAATTTGTTGAAGACGCGCGCCTGGTCCTCCGGCGCGATGCCGATCCCGTTATCGGCGACGGTCATCACCACGTCGGCGCCCTCGCGCGCGACGGTCAGGCTGATGCGGCCTCCCTCGGGCGTGAACTTCACGGCGTTGGAGATGAGGTTGTAGAGCGCCTGCTTCAGCCGCCGCTCGTCGGCATGGACGGTGCCCACGTCCTCCTCGCACACCGTCTCGAAGGTGAGCTGCCGGTTGCGCAGGCGCTCGTGCGCCAGCGCCTCCACGCCCTGGATCAACGCCCTCATATCGACCGGCTGCACCTCCAGCTGGAGGTACCCGGCCTCGATATTGGCGACGTCGAGGATGTCGTTGATGAGGGCGAGCAGGCGCTGCGAGGCCTCGACGATGCCTTTGCTGTACTCGATCTGCCGCACGTTCAGCGGCCCGAAATACTGGCGGTCGAGGATCTCCGCAAAACCGATGATCGCGTTCAGCGGCGTGCGCAGCTCGTAGGAGACGTTGGCGATGAATTCGGACTTCAGGCGGTCGGCATGCTCCAGGGCCTCGTTCCGCTCGCGGAGCGCGCGCTCCACGCGGCTGGAATCGGTGACGTCGAGGTAAGTGAAAAGGCAGGCGCCGTCGGGCAGCGGCACGGAGGCCCAGTCGAGCGAGGTTCCGTCGCGCCGTTCCATGCGCCCGCTGCGCGCCTCGGGCTCGGCCACGCTGGCGATCAGCTTCTGGCGGAGCTGCGGCCAGTGCCCTTGCGGGAAATAGCGGCGGATCCGGTCGACAAGCACCGACACATGCGGCTCGCCCGCCAGCTCCTCGGGGGTGAAGTTCCACATCCGCGCGAAGGCGGGGTTGGAGAGCTTCAGCCGACCGTCGCCCGTGAAGAGCGCGACGCCCTCATAAAGGTGATCGAGCGTCTCGCGCTGCACGGCGATGAGCGTGTTGTGGGAGCGCTCCAGCGCGAGGCGGTCGGTGACGTCCTCGTAGGTCACCACCACGCCGCCGAACGGATGGGGCGCCGCGACCATGCGCAGCGTGCGCCCGTCCGGCAGATGCAGGAGATCCTCGATCGGCTCGATGATGCCGAGCAGCTGCTTCTGCTGGTCGCGCTTGTAGGATTTGAAGTCCACCGTTTCCGGCAGCCGCCGGTTCTCGCGCAACAGCTCCAGCACCTCGCCGAGGCTGGGCTCGGTCTCGAGCCAGCGTTCGTCCAGCTGCCAGAGCGCGGCGAAGGCGCTGTTGAAGAATTTGACGCGCCCGTCCGGCCCGTAGATGGCGATGCCGGTGCCGAGCGTCTCCAGCACCTCGGCATGCGCGGAGATGTGCCGCTCCAGCTCGGCCTGCGTGTCCTCCAGCGCCGTCAGGTCGAGCGCGTAGCCGACGGTGCCGTCGCCCAGCAGCGGCTGCTCGGTGATGGCCAGGAGCCTGCGCGCGCCGCCCGCCACCACGTGATGGGTCTCCGACTGCGGGGCCTTGGCGCCGAGCGCGCGCAGGCCGAGCCCGCGCCCATTCTCGTCGATCGCGCCGCGGGCGATCTCGATGCCGTTCTCGACCGCCGCATCGGCGTCCGCATCCACCATGCGCGCGTAGGTTTCGTTGCAGTAGAGCAGCTGCCCGTCCGCCCCGCGCAACCAGACCGGCAAGGGCAGCCCGTTCAGCGCGGCGGCAAGCCCCGCCCGCTCCTGCCTCAGGCGCGCGGCGTCGCGCACCCAGTCGGTGGCGTCGCGGAACCAGATGGCGGCGAAGCCGTCGCGCGCCTGGCCGGTCGCCTGCAGCACCTCCTCGGACTGCGCCAGCCGCAGCAGGATCTCGAAGCCGGTCCCCTCCTGCCGCAGCCGCTCGACCGAGCCGGTGAACCGGTCGGCATCGCCCGGCGCGAGCAGCTGTGCAACCTGGGCGGGAGTGCCCACGGGTCCCTTGGCGTGCAGCAGGCCGGCGAGCCCGGGCGTGGCGCGCGCCCCCTCCGCGCCGGCCGCCCACCAGAGCACTGCGGCGGGCGCGTCC
>JAREAF010000051.1 GCA_029240475.1 Rhodospirillales bacterium
ACGCCGGGCTACCAGCTCCTGCATTGCCTGGTGGCGGACGCGCCGGGCGGCGACACGCTGCTCGTGGACGGCTTCGCCGCCGCCGAGCGCATGCGCGCGAAGGACCCGGACGGGTTCGAGCTGCTCGCGCGCGTGCCCCGGCCCTTCCGCTTCGCCGATGCGGCGAGCGATCTGCGGGCGCATTTCCCGATCATCGGCCTCGGCTACGACGGCGCGGTGAAGGAGATCCATTTCAACAACCGCTCGGCCGCGCCGCTCGACATCCCGGCCGAGCTGGTCGAGCCCTACATGGAAGCCTACCGGCGCTTCGCGCGCATCCTGGCGCGCCCGGAGCTGACCCTCGTGCTGCGCCTCGCGCCCGGCGACCTCGTCGTCATGGAGAACGGGCGCGCGCTGCACGGCCGCAGCGGCTTCGACCCGAATGCGGGCGCGCGCCACCTCCAGGGCTGCTATGTGGACAAGGACGGCGTCGAGAGCCGGCATCGCGTCCTCTCCCGGGGCGGCGCATGAGCATCGTCGACGAGATCTTCGCCCTCTATGCCCAGCGTGGCGGTGCGACCTATGGCGAGGGCGTGACGCAGAGCGAGCATGCGCTGCAGGCCGCCTGGCTGGCGGAGAAGGAGGGCGCGTCCGCCGAGCTGATCGCGGCCGCGCTCCTGCACGATATCGGCCATCTCCTGCACGACCTGCCGGAGGACATCGCCGAGCAGGGCATCGATACCCGGCACGAATCCCTCGCTTCCGCTTGGCTGTCGCAGCATTTCGGCCCCGAAGTCACCGAGCCGGTGCGCCTGCATGTGGCGGCCAAACGCTATCTCTGCGCGGTCGAGTCCGGCTACTTCGACGCGCTCTCCGAAGCCTCCAGGGTCAGCCTCAAGCTGCAAGGCGGGCCCATGTCGGAGGAAGAGGCCGAGGCCTTCGAATCCAACCCCGCCTGCCGGCCGGCCGTGCGCCTGCGCCGGTGGGACGAGGCCGCTAAGCAGGCCGGGCTCTCCACTCCGACATTCAAGCATTTTGCAATGTATGTCCGTTCGTCGGTTAAATAATTTTCCAACATTGACAAATAAGTTGTCATCTATCAGGAATAAAATCTGAAAGCGAGAACATCTTATGTAGTTTGGTGGTTTTCTTGTGACCGTGGCGCATATAGAATGTACCTGTGCTCACCACCCCCGCCCGGCACCGCGACATGGATGTGCTGCAATCGCAAGCGCACCGCGCCTTCGGATCGGGACGCGAAGCGGAGCGGCTCGCCCTGGCTTTGCAGGCGGCCGGGTTCGGGGAATGGGAGCTTGACCTAGCCGGGGGAGCCATCTCGGGCTCGCCGCTGTACCGCGCCCTCTTCGGCTTTCCGCCCGACCAGCCGCTCACGGCGGACGACATCCACTGCCGATACCATCCGGAGGACCGGGAAAAGGTGCAGAGGGCGCTCGGCGCGATGCTGGCGGGCCGTGCCCCTGAGGTCCGCGGCGAGTACCGCCTGCTCATGCCGAACGGGACGGTCCGCTGGATATCCCTGTTCGGGCGGCTGTTCCGGAACGGGACCGGCGCGCCGATCCGCGCCGCCGGCGTCGTGCAGGACATCACCCTGCGCAAGCAGGCCGAGCATGCCGTGAGACAGAGCGAAGAGCGGTTCCGCGTCGCCGTCCGCGCCGTGGCCGGGGTCGTATATGACTGGGACCTGAACAGCGGCGAAGCGTTCCGCTCCCACGGGCTGGAGGAGATCGTCGGGCTGCCGCCGGAGACCGTGCCGAGCACCGCCGACTGGTGGTCCGAGCGAATCCATCCCCAGGACCAGGCCCGGCTCGCGGCGGTCCGCGCCGACATCAAGGCCGGGCGCATCACCCGCTACGAGACCGAATACCGGGTCCGGCACGAGGGCGGGCACTGGGTCCATCTCTGGGATCGGGGCGCGGTTCTGCGCGACGATTTCGACCGGCCGGTGCGGGTGGTCGGCAGCGCCGCGGATGTCACGCAGCGCAAGAAGGCCGAACGCGCCTTGAGCGAGAGCGAGGAGAGGTTCCGCCTCGCCGCGGGCGCGGTGGTCGGCATGGTCTACGACTGGGACGCGGAAACCGGCCGGGTGTTCCGCTCCGAGGGGCTCTACGACATCGTCGGCGTCAGGTCCGATCAGGCGCCGGCCGACCGCGAATGGTGGTGGACGCGGGTCCATCCCGAGGATGTGGGCAACGTCGCCATGCGACGCGCCGAGATCCTCAACGGACGGCTGGACCGGTTCGAGCACGAGTATCGCATCCAGCACGAGAACGGGAACTGGGTCGAGATCCTCGACCGAGGCGCGATCCTGCGCGACGAGAACGGCCGCACGACCCGAATCATCGGCAGCGTGACCGATATCACGCAGCGCAAGCAGGCCGAGGAGCGCCAGAGCCTGCTCCTGGCCGAGCTCGACCACCGGGTCAAGAACATGCTGGCGGTGGTCCAATCCGTTGTGATGCAGACCCGCACCAGCGCCCAGTCGCTGGACGGGTTCACCGTCTCGCTCGAGGGGCGGCTGCATGCGATGGCCCGCACCCATTCGCTGCTCACGCAGTCGCGCTGGGAGGGGGCGCGCGTCGACGCGATCATCGGCGAGGAGCTCTCGCCTTATTCCGGGAACAAGGGCCGGGTGGCGATCGCCGGGCCCGATCTCGTGCTGCGGCCCAAAGCGGCGATGGCGCTGAGCTTGGCCATCCACGAGCTGGCCACGAACGCCGCGAAATACGGCTCCCTCTCCAAGCCCGCGGGCCGGGTGCAGGTGGTCTGGACCGTGGAGGAGGGGTGCGTGCGGCTGGTCTGGTCCGAGAGCGATGGACCTGCGGTGCGCCCGCCAAGCCGGCGCGGCTTCGGCATCCAGGCGATCGAGAAGATCCTCGGCTACGAGGTGGCGGGCGAAGCGCGAATGGAATTCGAGCCGAGCGGTCTCGTTTGCCGGATCGCCATGCCGGTCCGGCAACTTGCCGGGCTCGGGGAGGCGGACGAGTCACGGGTCGCCGCCGCCGCTCATGCGCCCAAGCCGCTGCCCGGTCCCGATCGCCGGCGCATCCTGGTGGTCGAGGATTCGGCGCTGATCGCCATCGAGATCGAGGAGGCGGTGCGCGAGCTCGGATATGAGGTGCTGGGGCCGGTGGCGCGCCTCTCCTCCGCGATGGAGATCGCCGAGACTCAGCCCGTGGATGGCGCGCTTCTCGACATCAATCTGGACGGCATCCAGGTGTTTCCGCTCGCCGATCTGCTGAGGGAGCGCGGCGTGCCGTTCGTCTTCGCGACCGGCTACGACCGACGCACCGTGCTGCCACCGCGCTTCGGTTCGGTGCCGACGCTGGCCAAGCCCTTCAGCCCATCCGAGCTGGCGCGCCTGCTCACCGCCACGCTGAAGGCCGCCTAGAAGACGAACCAGCCGCCATCCACCGAAAGGCAAAGCCCGGTGACGAAGGAGGACGCGTCAGAGGCCAGGAAGATCACCGGCCCGACCAGCTCCTCCGCACGGCCGCGCCGGCGCAGCGGCGTCATGCGGCGGATTTCCGCCTCCTTCTCCTCATCCACGGCTTGCGGGTTGCGGTGCGCCATCAGGTTCTCGGTCCAGCCTGGGTTGATGGCGTTGACGCGGATGCCGCGCTCGCCCCACTCGACAGCAAGCTGGCGCACGAGCTGATCGACCCCGCCCTTCGATGCGCCATAGGCGGTGAGCCCCGGAAAGCCGATGAAGCTGCCATTGGAGGAGTTCATCACGATCGCGCCCTTGCCCTGCGCCAGCATCGGCCGGGCGGCGGCCTGCGCGGCGAAGAAATAGCCGGTGAGGTTCACGCGCAGCATCTCGGTCCACTCCGCCGGCGTCGTCGCCTCGGCCGGCTTGCTCAGGCCGATGCCGTGATTGCAGACGAGGATGTCGAGTCGCCCGAACCGCTCCAGCGCCGCATCGACCAGCCGATCGCACTGATCCCGTTCGGCGCAGTCGATTTCCAGGCCGATCGCTCGACCGCCTCTTGCAGCGATCTCCTCCGCCACGGACCTGGCGGAGCCCGGCGTGCGCGCGCAGAGGACGAGATTGGCCCCCGCCTCCGAAAGCCCATGCGCGATCGCGCGGCCGAGTCCCCGGCCCGATCCGGTCACGATCGCGGTGCGGCCCGTCAGGTCGAAGATTGGGTGGCTCATGGCGGCGCTCCTGGATCAAAGAGTTCTCCCGCAGCGGCCGGAGGGGCTTGGCGTTCCTCTCCGACAGCCACGGAGCATGATGATGGCGAAGAAATTCGATCCGCACGAGCCAAACAAGTCGGCGCCCGTCAATCCACGCACCGAGCAGAAGGAGCTGCGGGAAAAGGCGGTCGTGCGGCAGGACAATCAGAATGCCGGGCAGGAGCCGCACCGGCAGGTCGGCGGCTCTCAGACGCAGCGCGACGAGGGCGAGACGGACATCTGAACGGCTCGGCCGCTCAGAATCGCGCCCCGAGGGCCCGCTTGCCCGGCCCCTCGATTGCGGCGACACTTGCGCCCCGAATGGACCGCAAGACCGCCGCCGACCGCTTCGGCCGCTGGGTCGCGCCAGTTGCCGCCGAAGCCGGCCGGCAGTTCCGGCGCGCCGGCGAGGCCGTCCTCAGCCAGACCATCCGCGTCGCGGTGACCGGCCTCGCCCGCTCGGGCAAGACGGTGCTGACGGCCGCGCTGGTGCAGAATCTGCTGCTCGCGCGCGAGCGGCCGACCCTGCTGCCCTTCTTCGCGCCCGCGCACGAGCGGCGGCTGCTCGGGGTGGAACGCCTGCCGACGCGGCTGCGCACCTCCTTTCCCTTCGACATGGTCATGAACTGCCTCTCGGCCGACCCGCCGGTCTGGCCGCCCTCGACCAGCGGCATCAGCGAGCTCAGGCTCGCGATCGAGTACCGGCCGCGCGGTATCGGCGCGCGGCTCCTGGCCGACCGCGCCGCCGTCACCTTCGTGCTGATCGATTATCCGGGCGAATGGCTGCTCGACCTGCCGATGCTGGAACGCGGCTACGAGGCTTGGTCGGCCGAGACCTTGGGCCTGGCGCGCACGCCCCCGCGCGATGCGCTCGCCCGTCCGTTCCTGTCGGCGGCTGAGGCGCCCTTGGCGAATGCGCCTGCGGAGGCCGAAGCCGAGCGCCTTTCCGCGCTCTACACCGAGTATCTGCGCGCCTGCCGCGCGAACCCCGTCAATCTCAGCTTCGTGCAGCCGGGGCGGTTCCTGCTGCCGGGCCGCGAGGCGGAGGCCGATCCGCGGCTCTTGCGCTTTGCGCCCCTGCCGCCCGGATCCACCCGCCTGCATGCGCTCATGGCCGAGCGGTTCGAGCGCTACAAGCGCGTGCTGGTCGAGCCCTTCTTCCGCGATCACTTCCGCCGCTTCGACCGGCAGCTCGTGCTGGTGGACCTGCTCTCGGCGCTGGACAGCGGCTATGAGGCGTTCCGCGACGCCGAGCGCGCGATGAATGCGGTGCTCTCGGTTTATCGGTACGGGCGCACCGGCCTTATCCGCCAATTGTTCGGCGCACGCATCGACAAGGTCCTGTTCGCGGCGACCAAGGCGGACCATATAACGCCGAACCAGTACAACAACCTGCGGGCGCTCCTGGAAGCCATGGCGATGCGCGAGGGCCGTTTCCCCGGATTGGAGGAGGGCGCGCTCGCATTCGGGCTGGTCGCCGCGCTCAAATGCACCGAGCCGGCGATGCTGCGCTTCCAGGGCCGGCCCGTTGAGGCCTTGCGCGGGGTTCCGGTCGGCGCGGAGGAGGAGCAGGTGCTCTATCCGGGAGAGATTCCGGCGCACTATCCGACGCCGGCCGACTGGCGCGAGGGGCGCTTCCGCTTCGTCGACTTCCTGCCGCCGCGCCGCAGCGATCCGCTGCGTCAGGGCGTGCGCGGGATCTATCTGGACAAGGCGCTCGACTTCCTGATCGGGGACCGCTTCCGATGACTCCCGAGACCAAGCCGAAGGCCGGCCTCTACCCCGTCGGGCAGGCCGAGCCCGCGCCGCCGCCGAAGCTGCCCGCGACCTTCGAGCCGGCCGAGCCGCTTCCGGCGCCGGAGCCCTCGCGCCGGCGCAACCCGGCCTGGCGGTGGGTGGTGCGCACCGGCGCCGCGCTCGTGCTGGGGCTGATCGTGCTGGATCTCGGCCTGTTCCTTGAAGGCCTGTTCGATCGCAGCCTGGCGCTGGGCGCCGCCTTCTCGCTGCTGGTCGGCGCGGCCGTCGTCGCGATCCTCTCCTGGATCGGGATGGAGATTCGCCAGATCCGCAAGCTCGGCGCGGTCGAGGCGATCCGCATTCACGCCGCAGAGGTGCTGGCCCGGGACGGGCATGGCGGGGCCATGGGCTTCCTCGCCGAGGCGCGGCGCGCGCTCGCCGACCGGCCGGCGGTGGCGCGCCGCTTCGACCGGCTCGAGGACATGGTGCTGGAGACCATGAGCGACCGCGACGCGATGGAGCTGTTCCGCCGCGAGATCCTGGTGCCGCTGGACATGGAGGCCTATTCCGCCGTGCGCCGCGCCGCGCAATGGACCGCGATCGGCGTCTCGGCCTCGCCCGTCGCGGGCCTGGATGCGCTGATCGCGCTGTGGCGCTCGGTGCGCATGATCCGTCAGATCGCCGAAGCCTACGGATTGCGCCCCGGGCCGATCGCGACCATGAGCCTGGCGCGCCGCGTCTTGACCGGCGTCGCCGGCATCTCGGTCGTCGATGTCATGGGCGACATGTGGGCCCAGCATCTGGGGCATCGCGTGGCGGGCCTGCTCTCGGCCAAGCTGGCCGAGGGCGTCTATGCGGCGGTGCGCGTCGCGCGGCTCGGGCTCCTCGCGATGGGCACCTGCCGGCCGGTGCCGTTCACGTCCGAGGACGAGCCTTCCCTGAGCCGGCTCCGCACCGAGATCACCGGCAGCCTCGTGCGCTCGCTGAACCGGCCGGAGAAGGCCGAAGGCTGACGCTGGCGCTCACCAATGCCGGTGGCGCCGGAACTTGAACCGGTCGACCTGGAAGCCCCAGACGCCGATGCCCTGCCGCTCGGCGATCCGCTCCAGCGCCGCATATTCGAACGGCGCTTCCGGCCGCGCCAACGCCCAGCCCTGCCGGATCAGATAGGCCGCGAGATCCTCCTCGTCGGTCCAGCAGACGGCGCTGACGCTGCCGTCCGAGAGCGCCGCCACCTCGCGGCAGGTGACGAAATGCGTGCCGGTCTTGAATTCCAGCGCCAGCGCGGCGCGGCTGCCGCATTCGACCGGCGAGACGAAGGTGCGGCAGGTGGTGCCCGTATCCGGGATGTAGATGCCGTAGAGCCGCACCACGCGGCCGGCGATCAACATCGATCCGTCCTCGCGGACGATGGCGTAGCTCGTGAACTCCTCGGCATTGGCCGCAGAGGGGACGAGGCCAAACAGCGCGAAAAGGGCGAGGACGGCGATCCGCATCATGAAAAGAAGGTTGGCTGCCGGGGGCCGGCGGTCAATCCCGGGCGGCGAGCGCCTGGTCGATGCGGCGGGCGAGCACCCAATCGACCTCCGGCGCGATCGGGAACCGCCGCTCGGCGCGGTAGGTCATGCCGTGCAGCGTGAACCCGTCGAGGCTCCCTCCGGCCCGCCGCGCGATGTCGGCCAGCACGGCTTCGTCCTCGAGGATCCAGCGGGGGTCCCGCGCTTTCCAGATCGCCGCCAGGTCGGGCTCGCCGGGCCGCTCGAAGAATCCGCCGCGACGGGCGACGGCGCGCGCCACCTCCGGATCGGTCAGGCCGTAGGCGTAGTCGAAGACCGGCCGCCGGCTCACATAGGCCAAGGCGCCGATGCGCCGGGTCGCGATGGTCTCTCCCTCCGGAACGATGCGTGCCACCTCTTCCGCCGGCCCGATCAGGGTCCGGCCCGCCAGCACATAACCCGGGAAATCCTCCATGGCGCCCAGCCGCGCGCCGAGGGTCAGCCCCTGGACCAGGAGCAGGAGCCCGGCAAATGCCGCGATGGGCCCGGCGCGGCCGGGCCAGAGCCGGTGGGCAAGATCGAGCGCGCCGGTCCAGAGCAGCAGCAGCGCCGCAGGCAGATAGGGCGCGAAATAGCGCGCCGACTGGGTCCAATCGGGGCGCGCATAGATCGCGAAGAGGAGGCCGGCGGCGGCGATCGCGCCGAGGATTGCCGCCGCGTCCGGAGCCGAGCGCCGGAGCCGCGACCAGCCTTGCGCCATCAGCCAGAGCCCGAGCAGCCCGGCCGCCGGGAAACCGGTCCCGAGATGACTGCCGGATGCCAGCTCGACCAGTCCGCCCAGCATGGCCCCTAGCTCGGCCGGCGGCTTTGCCGCGAAGGTGTTCGGCAGGAGCGCACCGAAGACGAGCCACCGCGCGAGCGTGATGAGGGCGAGAAGAGCGGCGTATAAGAGCCCCCCGGCAATGAGGCGTGACACTGTTATTGCCGCTTGCCCCTCATCCTTCGAGGCTTGCTCCGCTCGCACCTCAAGATGAGGAGGGTGACGCTCAGCACTTTTTTCCACCTCGTCCTGAGGCGCCCGCCGCAGGCGGGCCCCGAAGGAAAGGCGGACGATCAGCAGGCGCAGCACCACATAGATGGGATAGACCAGAACCGCCTCCGGATGCAGCGTGAAGGCGAGCGCTCCCAGGACGGGCAGCGCGAGGGAATGGGGCGTGCGCAGGGCGATCCATGCCATTGCGAGGATGATGCAGGAGAGCGCGGCGGTCTCCATGCCGGCGAGCGGGAAGTAGAGGAACTCGAAGCTGGCCGCGAGGAGGATGGGGGGCGCCAGCATCAGCGTGTCGGCGTGCGGCAGCGTCTCGACGCGGCTGCTTAAGCCGCGCCCGATCGCGCCGGTCAGCAGGATCGCGCCGAACAGCAGCAGCGCGCCCAACAGCTTCGCGGCGGTCACCGCGCCCGCGAGCGCCGCCGCCGGCGCGAGCGCCAGAATCCAGCCGACGTTGGTGACGCCCTCAACCGCCCGGCCGCCGGGATGGAAGGTGAAACCGTGCCCCTCCAGCAGGTTCCGCAGGAAGGCGAAGCCGATATAAGCGTCGTCGACGGCGAAATCGCGGAGGCGCCAGGCCATGGCGGCGACATAGAGCGCCGCGAGGCAAACCAGCCCCAGCAACACGCGCCGCCGCCTTGCGGCGTCGCCGGCTTCCGTCAGCGCAAGCTCGGCCATGCGGCCCCCGACCGTCAGATCCGGCCGAGTGTCGCCCGCGCTCGGTTAACGCTTTCTCAGCCGGCGGAGATGGCCGCGCGCGCCCGAGTGACCACCTCTCTGAGCCGGTCGACCGGCAAGGCGTGCACGGTCCGGCCTTGCAACCCGGTCATGGTCTCGGCCATGCACATGGCGTTGAGGATCGCCTCCTCGGTCGCCTCCGCGGCGGCGAGGAAGAGTCGCGACATCGCCTCGGAGGGCAACATTCGCACCGGGACCGGCGTCATGGCATCGCCGGGCTCGGAGGTGGGGATGCGGTTTGCGGTGGAGAAGGCGATGAAGATGTCGCCGCTGCCGTTGGTGCCGTAGCCGCCGACCCAGGCGAGGCCCGTCGTGGCGCGGCGCGCCAGCCGCTTGCACTGCACGGGCAGAAGCGGGGCGTCGGTCGCCAGCACGACGATAATCGAGCCGGCGTCGCGCGGCTTGGGCCAGGGCAGCGGCGTCATATCGGGGCCCAGCAGTTCGCCCACGGGGACGCCCCCGCAGCGGAGCATGCTGCGCGCGCCGTAATTGGCCTGAACCAGCGCGCCCACCGTGTAGGTCGCCTCGCCTAGCTGCGCGCGCCGCGAGGCGGTGCCGATGCCGCCTTTGAACTCATGCGCGATCATGCCGGTGCCGCCGCCGACATTGCCCTCGGCGACCGGGCCGGGGCGCGCGTCGTTCATCGCCGCCCAGGCATGCTCCTTGGTGATCGAGAAGCTGTTGATGTCCGACAGCCAGCCGTCGAAGGTCTCGGCCACCACCGGCAGATGGAAGCGCTGCGGCGCGCCTCGCTTGACCGCCCACTCGACCGCCGCGTCCCGGCAGACCCCGACCGAGGAGGTGTTGGTGATGAGGATCGGCGAGTCCAGCAGGCCGGACTCCTCGACCCAGGGAATGCCGGTCATCTCGCCGCGGCCGTTGAAGGAATGGATGCCGGCGAAGAGCTGGTCGGCCAGGATCTCGCCATCCTCGAGCGGCATGACCGCGGTGACGCCGCTGCGCACGATGGTGGGCTCGTCGCGGATCAGGGTGAAATGCCCGACCCGCACGCCCGGCACATCGGTGATGGCGTTGTGAGTGCCGGGCTCGAGCTTGCCGGTGGCGATGCCGAGGTCGCGCAGGCGCTGGCGTGGCATGGGGGCCTCCAGAATTCAGAAGTCAGAAGTCAGAAGTCAGATTCGAGGGAGCGCGCCATCTCCTGACTTCTGACTTCTGGTCTCTGACTTCTGACCTTCCCCCCACCCTGACCCTCCCCCTCAAGGGGCCCTCAAGGGGGAGGGGAAGTTAACCCAGCTTCTTCTTCAACAGCTCGTTCAGCATGGCCGGGTTGGCCTTGCCGCCGGTCGCGCGCATGACCTGGCCGACGAAATAGCCGAACAGCTTGTCCTTGCCGGAGCGGTACTCGGCGACCTTCCCGGCCTGCTCGGACATGACCTTGTCGATCGCCGCCTCGATCGCGCCGGTGTCGGTGACCTGCCTCAGGCCCTTCTCCTCGACGATGGCGCGGGCGGGCTTGCCGGTCTCGAACATCAGCGCGAACACATCCTTGGCGAGGCGCCCGGAGATGGTGTTGTCGGCGATGAGGTCGATCAGCTCGCCGAGGCCTTCGGCCGTGACCGGCGCGTCCTCGATG
>JAREAF010000459.1 GCA_029240475.1 Rhodospirillales bacterium
CCTTCCCGGCCTCCCTCCCGTTGCTTGCTCGACGGCCGTGGCGCGGACCCGTCTGCCCTGTGCTAAGGTTTTCGCACGTCTTTTGGGACGATCGGACGAGCATAAGAGCACAGTTCGGGCGTGGGCAATATGAGCGGTCGAGGGCAGGCGGCGGGAGGAACGGTGCGCGTGGCCGCGCCCGCGCGCCTGCATCTGGGATTCCTCGACCTGCATGGCGGGCTCGGGCGGAAGTTCGGCAGCCTGGGCGTCACGCTGGAGGAGCCCCGGACGGTGCTGACGGTGCGCGGAGCCGACAAGCTGGAGGTGAGCGGCGCGTCGGGCGAGCGCGCGCGGCGGATCGCGATGCGCCTGATGGACGGGATGGGCTTGACCGGCGGGTTCGAGATCGCGATCGATGAGGCGATCCCCGAGCATGCCGGGCTCGGCTCCGGCACGCAGCTGGCCTTGGCGCTCGGGGCCGCGCTCGCCCGCTGTGCCGGGCAAGCCGCCGATCCGCGCCGGATCGCGCTGCTGGCGCGGCGCGGCGCGCGCTCGGGGATCGGCATCGGCGCCTTCGCGCTCGGCGGCGTGATCCTGGATGGCGGCCGCGCCGAGGAGGACGACACGCCGCCGCCGATCGTCAGCCGGCTGGACTTCCCGGAGCCCTGGCGCGTGCTGCTGATCGTCGATCCCAAGAACGGCGGCTTGCACGGGCCCGCCGAGTACGAGGCCTTCCGGCTGCTGCCGCAATTTCCGGAGCGGCTCGCCGCCGATCTCAGCCGGCTCATGCTGATGCAGGCGCTGCCCGCGCTCGCCGAGGCCGACCTGCCGCGTTTCGGCGAGGCGGTGAGCGAGCTGCAGCGGCGCGTCGGCGATTATTTCTCGCCGGTGCAGGGCGGCCGCTTCTCCAGCCCGCATGTCGCGGCGGCGCTGTCCTGGCTCGAGGCCGCGGGCATCGCCGGCTTCGGCCAGAGCTCCTGGGGCCCGACCGGCTTCGCCTTCGCCGCCAGCCCGGCCGAGGGCGAGGCGCTGATGGCCGAGGCCGAGCGGCGCTGGGGCGGCAGCCTGCGCTTTCGGCTCGTCAAGGGCCGCAACCGTGGCGCGGAGATCGAAAGCCTTCCATCCTCATCCTGAGGAGCGAGGCGGAGCCGAGCCTCGAAGGATGAGGACCGCACGGGAACAGGGGAGAACCGCCATGGCCAAGCCGGCCGTCCTGCACATGATCAGCCCGGAGAAGCATGTCAGCCCGTTCGACGTGAACATGGCGGCCGATGCGGGCTTCGAGGTGATCGCCACCTACGGCTCGGTCGAGCTGAAGGAGGTCACCGGCCTCGTGCAGGACATGATCTTCTCGCGCTCGCCGAAGGATGCCAAGCGCACGGCGCTCTTCATCGGCGGGCGCGACGCGGGCCTCGCGCTCGACATGCTGGCCAAGGCGAAGAAGGCGCTGATGCCGCCCTTTGCGATCTCGCTCTTCGCCGATCCCTCCGGCTCCTTCACCACGGCTGCGGCAATGATGGCGCTGATCGAGAAGCATTTGCGCGAGGAAGGGGGCCTCGCCGGCCGCAAGGTCGCGGTGTTCGGCGCGGGCGGCACGGTGGGCGTCGCCGCCGCCGTGCTCGCGGCCAAGGCCGATGCGAAGGTGACGATCGCCAGCCATCGCGGCCGGCTCGCCGCCGAGCAGCGCGCCGCAGAGTTGCAGCAGCGCTTCGGGGCCGATCTGGCGGCGGAGGACGGGTCGAGCGCCGAGGCGAAGGCCGCCGCGATCCGCGACGCCGAGATCGTCATCGCCGCCGGCCCGCCGGGCGTGCAGATCCTGGGGCGCAGCGAGCTGGGCGAGGCCAAGACGTTGAAGATGGCCGCGGACGTCAATGCGGTGCCGCCCGCCGGGATCGAGGGGCTCGGCATCTCCGACATGGCCAAGCCGCTCGGTGGGACGCGAGCGGTCGGCTTCGGGCCGCTCGCGATCGGCAACATCAAGTTCAAGACCCAGCACCAGCTCCTGCAGATGATGCTCGAGGCGGACGAGCCGCTGGTGCTCGACTTCCAGGAAGCCTACCGGATCGCGCGCGTGCTCTGCTGCTGATGCCGTCCGAGACGCTGGCGATCGTCGGCGTGACGGCGCGCGCGCTCAGCCAAGCCGCACGGCGATCGAGCAGCTATGCCGAGGCCCGCATCGTCGCGCTCGACTGGTTCGCCGACCGCGACCTGATCGAGGTCGCCGATAGCGCCGAGGCCCTGCCCACGCGCCGCAGCGGCGGCTTCGCCGAGCGGCCGCTCCTCAGGGCGCTGTGGCGGCTCGCGCCGGAGGGCAGCCTCCTGGTCGCCGGGTCCGGGTTCGAAGCGCGGCTGCCGCTGCTGGCGCGGCTCGCGGCGCGCTACCGGCTCGCGGGCAATGCGCCGGCGGTGCTTGCGCGCGTCAAGGACCCGCGCCAGTTCTTCGCGGGCGTGGCGCGGCTCGGCATCCCCCATCCGGAGATCGCGCGCGATGTCCCGCTTGGCGCGCGCGGGGAGTGGCTGATCAAGCGCGTCGGCGGGGCGGGCGGAGGGCATGTGCGAGCCGCACGGCGCAGCGGTCCGGTGGCGATCGGCTGCTATGCGCAGCGGCGCGTGGCGGGGCGGCCAGTCTCGATCGGGTTCCTCGCGGACGGCGAAGGCGCCGAGCCGGTCGGCTTCACCGAGCAATGGTCGAGTCCCGCGCCGGGGCGCCCCTATCGCTATGGCGGCGCGGCGCATCCGGCGCCGCTGCCGACCGCGCTCGCGGCGCAAATGGAGGACTGGGCGGCGCGGCTCGCGCGCGAATTCCGGCTGGTCGGCTTGGGCAGCGCCGACTTCCTGGTGGAAGGTGACCGCGCCTGGTTGCTGGAGGTCAATCCGCGCCCGGGCGCCACGCTCGACCTGCTCGACCGCGCGCGGCCGGGGCTGTTCGCGGCGCATGTCGATGCCTGCTTCGGGCGTCTCGCCCTCCCCCCTGAACTGGCAGGACCGGCGCGCGCCGCGCTCATCCTCTATGCCGATCAGGGACCCGTGCCGATCGCGCGCGAGGACTGGCCGGACTGGGTCGCGGACCGTCCGCACATGGGCAGCACCATCCCCGCGGGCGGCCCGATCTGCACGGTCTTCGGCGAGGGGCGCGACGTCCCTGCCGCCCGCGCGGTGGCCGAGCGCCGCGCCGCGGATATGATGCAGGCGCTCACCGAACCCATTCCGTTACGGCTGTAGACCGCCGCGCCCACAAGGCGCGCAGGTGGTGCCAGGATCGCCTCCGTTCATTCAACCAACGGAGGATAAAACACCGATGAGCACTGGACTGGAACCGGGGAGCGGCTGGGCCGGCGAGCGCGGGCTGAGCCCCGGCATGCTGTCGCAGCTGCAGCGCTTCATTCAGCCGCTGCGGGACCGGGTGATGGGGATGGTCGCGCGCGGCTGGGTGCGCCT
>JAREAF010000460.1 GCA_029240475.1 Rhodospirillales bacterium
GACCGCAAGTTGGGCAATGCCGAATTCCTGGCCAAGGCCCCGGCGGAGGTCGTCGAGGACCAGCGCGAGCGCCGCGCGGACGCCGAACGGGCACAGGCCAAATTGAAGATGGCCGAAGCTCGCCTGAAGGGCTGAATCGGGGCCTGGAAACCGCCTCCCGCAGGCCCGACTCGCGGGGCCTGCTAGGGCTTCGCAAGAGCGGCCCGGCGGTTGTGCCAGACGGCCGATTCTGCTATATTTTTTCGGCTTTTGAGACCGTCTTCGCGGGGGCCAGTCCGTGGTCCCCGCGCGCCCTGTTGAGGGCGGTCAGAACCCCGTTCCAGGACCTCCAGATTGACCTCCGCTCCAGGCCCGAATTTCGACATCACTCCGGTCACGATCGAAGAGGAGATGAAGCGCTCCTACCTCGATTACGCGATGAGCGTGATCGTGTCGCGAGCGCTGCCCGACGTGCGCGACGGCTTGAAGCCCGTGCACCGGCGCATCCTCTACACCATGAAGGAGAACGGCTACGACTGGAACCGGCCGTTCCGCAAATCGGCGCGCGTGGTCGGCGACGTCATCGGCAAATACCACCCCCACGGCACCGACCCGATCTACGAAGCAATGGTCCGCATGGCGCAAGACTTCTCCATGCGCCTGCCGCTTATCCAGGGCCAGGGCAATTTCGGCTCGATGGACGGCGACCCGCCGGCGGCGATGCGGTACACAGAGGCGCGCCTCGCCCGCTCCTCAACCGCGCTGCTCGACGATATCGAAAAGGACACGGTCGAGTTCCAGCCAAACTACGATGATTCGGATCAGGAGCCGACTGTCCTTCCCGCGCGGTTTCCAAACCTGCTGGTCAACGGCGCGGGCGGGATCGCGGTCGGCATGGCGACCAACATCCCGACCCACAATCTGGGCGAGGTGATCGACGCCTGCTGCGCCATGATCGACGATCCGGAGATCTCGATCGACCGGCTGATCGAGATCATCCCCGGGCCTGATTTCCCGACGGGCGCCATCATCCTGGGCCGCTCGGGCATCCGCGAGGCCTATCACTTCGGCCGCGGTTCGATCGTCATGCGCGCGCGCACGCATTTCGAGGAGATCCGCAAGGAACGCACCGCGATCGTCGTCACGGAAGTTCCCTATCAGGTGAACAAGGCGCGGCTGCAGGAGCGCCTCTCCGAGCTCGTGCGCGCAAAAATCATTGAAGGCATCTCCGACATCCGCGACGAGTCTGACCGCGACGGCGTGCGCGTGGTCATCGAGCTGAAGCGCGAGGCGATGCCGGAGGTGGTGCTGAACCAGCTCTACCGCTTCACCGCGCTGCAAACGAGCTTCGGGGTCAACATGCTGGCCCTCAATCTCGGCCGGCCGGAGATGCTGAACCTGAAGCAGGTGCTTCAGGCCTTCATCGCGTTCCGCGAGGAGGTGATCACCCGGCGCACCGTCTATGAGCTGCGCAAGGCGCGCGAGCGGGCGCACCTGTTGGTCGGCCTCGCCATCGCCGTCGCCAACATCGACGGGGTCATCGACCTGATCCGCAAGGCGCCCGATCCCGCAACCGCGCGCGAGCGGCTGATGGCGGTCGCCTGGCCGGCGCGCGATGTGGAGGCGCTCATCCGGCTCATCGACGAGCCGGGCCGCGGCATCGCGCCGGACGGCACCTATCGCCTCAGCGAGGCGCAGGCGCGCGGCATCCTCGACTTGCGTCTGCAGCGCCTGACCGGGCTGGAGCGCGACAAGATCGGCGAGGAGCTGAACGGGCTCGCCGGCGAGATCAAGGCCCATCTCGAGGTGCTCGGCTCGCGCACCAAGCTCTACGAGATCATGCGCCGCGAGTTCCTCGAGGTGAAGGAGCAGTTCGCGACCCCGCGGCGCACCGCGATCGAGGACCTCGAATTCGAGGCCGACATCGAGGACCTGATCCAGCGCGAGGACATGGTCGTTACCGTGAGCCACGCCGGCTACATCAAGCGCGTGCCGCTCTCGGCCTATCGCGCGCAGCGGCGCGGCGGCCGCGGCCGCACGGGCATGGCGACGAAGGAAGAGGACTTCGTCGAGCAGCTGTTCGTGGCCAACACGCACACGCCGGTTCTGTTCTTCTCCACGCGCGGCATGGTCTATGAGCTGAAGGTCTACCGGCTGCCGCTCGGCACGCCGCAGGCGCGCGGCAAGGCTCTCGTGAACCTGCTGCCGCTGGAGGAGGGGGAGACCATCACCACCGTCATGCCGCTGCCGGAGGATGAGTCCGGCTGGGGCGGGCTGTCGGTGATGTTCGCCACCGAGAGCGGCGGCGTCCGCCGGAACTCGCTCTCCGATTTCACCAACATCAAGGCGAACGGCAAGATCGCCATGAAGCTGGACGAAGGCGACCGGCTGATCGGGGTGCTGCCCTGCTCGCCGGAGGAGCACGACGTGCTGCTCGCCACGCGCCAGGGCAAGGCGATCCGCTTCGCCGTCGCCGATGTGCGCCTGTTCCAGGGACGAACCTCGACCGGGGTGCGCGGCATCGCGCTCGCCGAAGGCGACGGCGTCATCTCGATGAGCATCCTGCGCCACGCCGAGGCGAGCGGCGAGGAGCGGGACGCCTATCTGCGCTGGGCCGGCGCGCGCCGCAGGGCCGGGGACGGGGAGGGTCCCGCGGTGGAGCCGGGCCTGCCGCCCGACCGCTTGGCCGCGCTCGCGGAGGCGGAGGAGTTCATCTTGTCGGTCGCCGATGACGGCTTCGGCAAGCGCAGCTCGGCTTATGAGTACCGGATCACCAACCGCGGCGGAAAAGGCATCGACAACATGGATCTCGGCCGCACCAACGGCCGGGACGCGGATGCGCGGGTGGTCGCGGCGTTTCCGGTATCCGACCAGGATCAGGTGATGCTGGTCACCGACGGCGGACGGCTCATCCGGCTGCCGGTGGCCGATATCCGCATCGCCGGACGAACCACGCGCGGCGTCACGCTGTTCCGCGTCGACGCGGACGAGCGGATCGTCTCCGTGACGCGTCTGGCCGAGGTCGTCGAGCAGAACGGAAATGGCGCGGTGGAGGCATCGGACGGCGCGGCTCCGGGCGTCGAAGAGGGGGACGGTAAGGCGGATGAGTGAGCATATCGGCGTCTATCCCGGCACCTTCGACCCGGTCACCAACGGCCACCAGGACATCATTCGACGCGGCGCGCGGCTGGTGGACCGGCTGGTGATCGCGGTCGCGAAGAATGCCGGCAAGGGCCCGCTCTTCACGCTGGAGGAGCGTGTCGAGATCCTGCAGGCGGAAATCGCGGCGATGCCGCCGGTGAATGGCTACGAGATCGAGGTCCGCCCCTTCGACACGCTGCTGATGCATTTCGCCGAGAGCGTCGGCGCGTCGGTGATCCTGCGCGGCCTTCGCGCCATATCGGACTTCGAGTACGAGTTCCAGATGGCCGGCATGAA
>JAREAF010000461.1 GCA_029240475.1 Rhodospirillales bacterium
TTCCGCTTCGTCGACGACGAGCTTGCGGTCCTGCACGCGGTAGCCGAGCGGCACTTGACCTCCCATCCACAGGCCCTTGCGCTTGGAAGCCGCGATCTTGTCGCGGATGCGCTCGCCCGTGACCTCCCGCTCGAATTGGGCGAAGGAGAGGAGAACGTTGAGCGTGAGCCGACCCATGCTGGTTGTGGTGTTGAAGGCCTGGGTGACCGAGACGAACGACACCCCGTGCTCGTCGAAGAGCTCGACCAGCTTCGCGAAATCAGTCAGTGACCGGGTCAGGCGGTCGACCTTGTAGACGACCACCACGTCGATGAGGCCGGGACGGGCGTTTTCGAAAGCTGCTCCGGCCCATGCGGGACATCAGCCTCGAACAGGAGAGAGTCGCCGGCTGCCATGGAAAACAGCTTACTGCCGTGACGGTAGCTGAGCTCGCCTTCGAGCACGTAGATGAATTCGCTGCCGGAGCGCTGATAGACCGGGAATACCTGCAAGGGGTCGTTGAAGCTCATCAGATATGGCTCGATCGCCACTCGCTTTGAGGTGGTGTGGCCGAGGATCCGGTACTCGTGCCTGATGCGCGGACCATCGCGGCTGACGAGCAAACCTTCTCCGTCGCGGACGAACGTGGTGTCGCGCACCTCCTCAAAATCCCGAAACAGCGCCGTCACCGGTACCTGCAAGGCGCGCGACAAGGCCTGCAAGGTCGCGAGCGAAGGCGAGATGGTTCCGTTCTCGATCTTCGAAAGCATCCCCGCCGACAATCCGGCAAGTTTCGCGAGCTCGGCAATCCCTTGGCTGCTCTGCTTTCGGAAGCTTCGGACGACCTGACCGATGGCAGCTTCGAGCCGATTGGCCGAAGACAGCTGCACGGGCGAAACACTTTGCAATCCCTCGGCCTTGGAGAATCCGGTCCGTCTCGCGGCCTCGTCGTCTTTTCGGCGTTTCGCCTTCGCGCTCATCGCCACACCCTCGCTCCGTCAAAGTTTCCGGTCAAGAAAATGTTTGCTTGACAAGAACGCAGCCCCGCTCCCAATCTCTTGCGTCGGTTCCACCGAGGAATGGCGAACGGCGCGAAGCCGCATTGGCAGTCCCTGCAAGCAAGGCCGCGGCCGCGCTGCGTTTCTGTCGAGCGCCGTCCAGCGCAGGGTCGAGTGGCGGGGCATGGAGTACAGCTGGGACTTCTCGATCGTGTTCCTGCGGCCCGGCAATTGGGCGCGCGGCTTCGCCGTCACCATGGTCTATGCCGTGGCGACCACCGTCGCCGGCCTCGTCCTCGGCCTCGTCTGCGGCATGGTCATGCTCAGCCGGCACACCATTCTCGCCTCGCCGATCCACGGCTATGTGCAGTTCTTCCGAAGCACGCCGCTGCTCATCCAGATCGTCTGGTTCTACTATGCCCTGCCGGTGGTGATCGGGTTGAATATCCCGGCCTGGCTTGCCGCAGGCCTCGGCCTGACGCTCTATATGGGCGCCTTCTCGGCGGAAATATTTCGCGCCGGGATCATGTCGATCGACAAGGGGCAGTGGCAAGCCGCGCGCGCGCTCGGAATGATGCCGGTGCAGATGATGCGCCGGATCATCCTGCCCCAGGCGACCCGCCGAATGGTGCCGCCATTCGTCAACCAGTCCGTCCTGCAGCTGAAGAACACGTCGCTGCTGTCGGTCGTGGCGGTGCCTGACCTTATGTACACAGGCACGCTGCTGGTTTCTGAAACCTTTAGGCCGCTCGAGATCTATACGGCGCTCGCCGTCTTCTACTTCATTATCCTCTATCCGCTGCAACGTCTCGCGAAGCTGCTGGAACAGCGCGATGATGTCTGAGCCGCTGGCCGCAGATGCCGTGATGGTCGAGGTCAAGGACCTCACCAAATCATACGGAAATGTCGAGGCGGTGAAAGGCGTCTCCCTTCTCGTGAGACGCGGTGAGGCTCAGTTCGTGATCGGCCCGAGCGGCTGCGGAAAGTCCACCTTCCTCCGCTGCATCAACCTTCTCGAGGAGCCGTCCTCCGGCTCGATGCGGGTCGGAGAGACCGCGATCGAGTTCGGCCGCGGGCACCGGATGTCCGCCCGCGAGCAGGCGCGATTCCGCAGCAATGTCGGGATGGTCTTCCAGCAATTTCATCTTTTCCCGCACATGACCGCACTGCAAAACGTCATGGAGGGGCCTGTGACCGTGAAGCGCGTCGCGCGCGCGCAGGCTCGACACCAGGCTGAGGCGCTTCTCGCCAAGGTCGGCCTGGCGGACAAGCGCGACGTCTACCCGCGCCACCTCTCGGGCGGTCAGGCGCAACGTGTGGCGATCGCGCGCGCGCTCGCGATGCAGCCGCGCGTCATGCTGCTCGACGAGGTCACGTCGGCGCTCGATCCCGAGCTTGTAGGCGAGGTGCTCGAGGTCATCCGACAGCTCACCTTCGAGGGTATGACCATGATCGTCGTAACCCACGAGATGGCGTTTGCCCGCGAGGTCGCGGCTCGCGTGGTGTTCATGGACGCTGGCCTCATCCTTGAGGAGGGAAGCGCCGAGGAGCTTCTCGATCGGCCGCGGAATCCGCGGCTGCAATCGTTCTTGCGCCGCTTCCGGAACTGACCGGCATGAAGCAGCGCTACTCGATCTTCAGCCTCGCCCGTAACGCGCTCAGTCACCACGAAGGCTGGGAGAAGGCCTGGCGCAGCCCCGAACCGCAGGGGTCGTACTCGGTCGTCATCATCGGCGGTGGCGGCCACGGGCTCGCGACGGCGTATTATCTCGCTAAAGAGCACGGCATCAGCGACGTCGCGGTGCTGGAGAAGGGCTGGATCGGGGGCGGCAATACCGCGCGCAACACGGCCCATGTCCGGTCCGACTACGGCCTCGACGAGAACGCTCACTTTTACGAGCACTCGCTCAAGCTCTGGGAAGGGCTGAGCACCGACTTGAACTACAACGTTATGTTCAGCCAGCGCGGGATGATCCGGACCGGGCATTTCGACGCCCAGGTCCAGGCCTTGCTCCGGCGGGGCAACGGCATGCGCCTCAACGGCATCGATGCCATCTACCTGTCGCGCGAGGAGGTCAGGCGGCGCGCGCCCGCGCTCGACTTCTCGCCGACGGCGCGGTTCCCGATCACGGGCGGCTTTTTCCAGCCGAGGGCCGGCAACGCGCGCCACGACGCGGTGGCCTGGGGCTTCGCCCGCGCCGCTGACGCCCACGGCGTTGATATCATTCAGAAGTGCGAGGTGACGGGTTTCCGGATCGAGGGCGGACGCGTCAAAGGCGTGGATACAACACGCGGAGCCATCGCGGCCCGCAAGGTCGGGATCGCAGTTGCCGGACACACGAGCCACGTCGCCGCGATGGCCGGCCTCAAGCTACCGATCGAGTCTCATCTCCTGCAGGCGATGGTGACGGAGCCGGTCAAGCCGATCCTGGATACG
>JAREAF010000462.1 GCA_029240475.1 Rhodospirillales bacterium
CCTTCAGTAGCGGTAGTGATCGGGCTTGAAGGGGCCTTGCGGGGCGACGCCGATATATTCGGCCTGCTTGGGCGACAGCTTCGTCAGCTTGGCCCCCACCTTGGCCAGATGCAGCGCGGCGACCTTCTCGTCCAGGTGCTTGGGCAGCACATAGACCTGACGCTGATACTTGCCGGGATTGATCCAAAGCTCGATCTGCGCCAGCACCTGGTTGGTGAAGGAGGCGCTCATCACGAAGCTGGGATGGCCGGTCGCGCAGCCGAGATTGACCAGCCGCCCCTTGGCGAGGACGATCAGGCGCTTGCCGTCGGGGAACACCACCTCGTCCACCTGCGGCTTGACCTCTTCCCATTTGTAGTTGCGCAGGCCCGCGATCTGAATCTCGCTGTCGAAATGGCCGATGTTGCAGACGATGGCGCGGTCCTTCATCTGCCGCATATGGTCGAGCGTGATCACGTCGACATTGCCGGTGGCGGTGACGAAGATGTCGCCCTTGGCGGCCATCTCCTCCATGGTGTTGACCTCGTACCCTTCCATCGCGGCCTGGAGCGCGCAGATCGGGTCGATCTCGGTGACGACCACGCGCGCGCCCTGGCTGCGCAGGGATTCGGCCGAGCCCTTGCCGACATCGCCGAAGCCGCAGACGACGGCGATCTTGCCGGCCATCATCACGTCGGTCGCGCGGCGGATGCCGTCCACGAGGCTCTCGCGCACGCCGTAGAGATTGTCGAACTTCGACTTGGTCACCGAATCGTTGACGTTGATCGCGGGCACCAGCAGCGTGCCGGCGCGCGCCATCTCGTAGAGCCGGTGGACGCCGGTCGTGGTCTCCTCCGAGACGCCGCGCACGTCCTTCATCAGCTCGGGATATTTCTCGTGCATGAGCTGGGTGAGGTCGCCGCCGTCGTCGAGCAGCATGTTCGGATGCCAGCCGCCCGGGCCGTTAATGGTCTGCTCCACGCACCACCAATATTCCTCTTCGGTCTCGCCCTTCCAGGCGAAGACAGGGATGCCCGCCTGAGCGATGGCGGCGGCGGCGTGGTCTTGTGTCGAGAAGATGTTGCAGGAGCTCCAGCGGATCTCCGCCCCGAGATGGATGAGGGTCTCGATCAGGACCGCGGTCTGGATGGTCATGTGCAGGCAGCCGGCGATGCGGGCGCCCTTCAGCGGCTTCTTGGCCCCATATTCCTCGCGAATGGCCATGAGCCCGGGCATCTCGGTCTCGGCGATGGCGATCTCGCGGCGGCCCCAGTCGGCCAGCTTGATGTCGGCGACCTTGTAATCGGCGCTCATTTCGGGGTTCTCCAAGAAATCCGTCGGGAAGGAGCGGGGCTATAGCAGGGCGCCCGCGACTCGGGCAAGCGCGAGAGGGGCGGGACCTTCAGGCGAGCGTGTTGAAATCGTCCAGCAACGCCGCGATCCGGCCGGAATCGGACTGATCCATGATCATGCGGGCCCGGCGGGTGGCGGCGAGGAGGTCGATCGAGCGGATCCGCTGCTTGACCCGCGGCAGCGCCGGCCAGGCCATGGACAGCTCGCGCACCCCCAGCCCCAGGAGCAGGGCCGTGAAGCGCGGATCTCCGGCGATCTCGCCGCAGACGGAGATCGGGATGCGCGCGCGCAAGGCGGCCTCGGCCGTGAACTGGATCAGGCGGAGCACCGCCGGATGGAGCGTATTGTAGAGATGCGCCACCTGCTCCTCGCCGCGATCGATGGCGAGGGTGTACATGGTGAGGTCGTTGGTGCCGATGGCGAAGAACTCGCAGGCCTGCGCCAGCGCATCGGCCGAGAGCGCGGCGCCCGGCACCTCGATCATCACGCCCAGGGGCGGCAACGGGTCGGCGATCTTCACCTTGCGCCGCTTCAAGCGGCGCACCACGGTCGTCAAGGCTTGGCGCACCTGCCGGACCTCGGACATGGAGGAGATCATCGGCAGGAGGATGCGCACCGGCCCGTGGGCGCCGGCGCGCAGGATCGCGCCGAGCTGCGCCTCCAGGAGCGGACGCTCCTTGAGCGAGAGGCGGATCGCGCGCAGGCCGAGCGCCGGATTGGCCGATTCGGAGACATGCAGGGGCAGCGCCAGCTTATCGCCCCCGATATCGAGCGTGCGCACGGTGACCGGCCGGCCCTCCATCGCCTCGATGATGGATTTGAGCGCCTGGTACTGCTCCTCCTCGCCCGGCAGGTCCTCGCGGTTCATGAACATGAATTCGGTGCGCAGGAGCCCGATGCCCTCCGCGCCCGCCGCCAGCGCCGGCTCCAGCTCGCGCGGCAGCTCGAGATTGGCGAGCAGCGTGACCGCCTCCCCGTCGCGGGTGACGGCGGGCACACGCTTGAGGCGCCCGAGCATCCGCTGCTCGCGCCGATTTTCCTCCTGGCGGCGCTCATATTCGGCCCGCAGCTCCGGGGTTGGATTGACCACAACCCGGCCGGCCGAGCCGTCGACCACCACCACATCCCCGCCATGGACCGCGCCGATGAGGCCGGCGACCCCGAGCACCGCCGGCAGCCCCAGCGAGCGCGCCATGATCGCGGTATGGCCCTCCGGCCCGCCGAGGACCGTGGCGAAGCCGCCGATCAGCGCCGGATCGAGCAGGGCGGTGTCGGCGGGGGAGAGCTCCTCGGCGATCACCACCGTTCCGGGCGGCAGCTTGGCGAATCCGGCATAGGGGGTCTGGGTCAGGTTGCGGATCAGCCGCTCGCCGACGTCGCGGATATCGGCCGCCCGCGCCGCGAGATACTGGTCGCTGAGGGCGGAGAAGCCTTCGGCGATCTCAGCGATCTCGGCCTGCACCGCCCCCTCGGCATTGATGAGGTCCTCGCGGATGCGCCGCTCCACCCCGCGCAGAAGGCGGGAGCCGGACAGCATCTGCAAGTAAGCTTCTAGCAGATAGCCGATCTCCTCCGCTGCCGCGCCGGGCAGGCTCGCCGACTTGGTCTTGAGCTTGCGCAGCTGCTTCTGGCCCTTGGCGACCGCCGCGCTGAACCGCTCCAGCTCCGCCGCGACCTCGCCTTCGGCGAGCGTTCGCACCGCGACCGGGATGGCGCCCGCCTCGAGCAGGTAGGCCGGGCCGATCGCCACGCCAGGGGCCACACCCAGCCCTTCCAGGACCTGGGTCGCGCGCTCGCCGGCAGTGCCTTCAATCCTCATCGAATTTGCTCTCGACCAGCCGCGCCAGGGCGGCAATCGCGGCCACGGCGTCGCGGCCGCGCGCTGACAGCAGAACGGGGGAGCCCGGGCCCGCCGCCAGCATCATCAGGCCCATGATCGAGCGGCCGGACACCGACTGCCCATCGCGTTCGACCCAGATCTCCGATTCGAATTGCTCGGCGAGCTTGACGAACCGGGCCGCTGCGCGGGCGTGCAGCCCGCGCTGGTTGCAGATCACCACCTCCCGCCGTTCGTTGCCGCC
>JAREAF010000463.1 GCA_029240475.1 Rhodospirillales bacterium
GTCTTGTTGTTGGCGTGGCTGACATTATTGCCGGTCTGTACGCCCTTGCCGGTGATCATGCAGCGCCGTGCCATGGCCGAAATCCTTTGATTCGGGAAAATCCGTGCGGCGCCGAAAGGCGGCACCGCCTCGACGCGCGCGGGTTTTTACGCGAGCAAGCGGCCCAGCGTCAAGGCTCGGCTGCCGGTTTCACGAGCTCGGCCACGATCGCCCTGGCCGCGGCGCGGGGGGTGAGGCGCCCTGCCGCGACCTCCCGCTGCAGCGCCGCCAGCCGGTCGCCCAGCCCTGCGCGGCCGAGCGCCGCCTTCAACTCCTCCTCAATTTCAGCGGAGAGCTGCTGGACGGCCTGTTCGGAGCGGCGGGCGGCCATGGCGGCCGGGCCAAGGGCCTCTTGAAAGCGCTCGATCTCGGCCCAGAGCTCGGCGATTCCGGCACCGGTGAGGGCCGAGCAGGTGCGCGCGACGGGCGCCCAGCCGGGCTGCGGGCGGATCAGCCGCAAGGCATGCTGATACTCCGCCGCCGTGCGCCCCGCCTGTTCCAGCATCGCCCCGTCGGCCTTCGTGACGACGAGGATGTCGGCGGTCTCCATGATGCCCCGCTTGATGCCCTGCAGCTCGTCGCCGCCCCCGGGCGGCACCAGCAACAGCACCAAATCGACGAGCCCGGAGATCGCCGTCTCCGACTGACCCAGCCCCACCGTCTCGACGATGATGCGCCCATGGCCTGCGGCCTCGCAGAGGCGGACCGCCTCGGCCGTGCGCCGGGCAACGCCGCCGAGCCGGCCGGCCGCCGGCGAGGGGCGGATGAAGGCGGCGGGGGCGCGCGAGAGCTCGGCCATGCGGGTCTTGTCGCCCAGGATCGAGCCGCCGCTGACCGGCGATGAGGGATCGACCGCCAGCACGGCCAGGCGGTGCCCCTGCCCGATCGCATGCAGCCCCAGCGTTTCGATCAGGGTCGATTTTCCAACGCCCGGCGCGCCGGCGATGCCGATCCTGAGGCTTTCGATCGAGGACCGCGGCAGCGCGGCCATCAGCGCCTCGGCGGGGGCGCGGTCCTCGGGCCGCGTCGATTCGACCAGCGTGATCGCGCGGGCGAGAGCCCGCCGGTCGCCCGCGGCGATGCGGCTGGCCAGCTCGCGCGCGGCGGGCTCCTCAGTCGGCGCGGAAGGCGTGCGCATGGTCTCGCGCGAACACCGCGAAGGAGCGCGGCGGCTGGTTGGTGATGCGCCGGACGTGGTCGGTGGTGCGCATGCCAGCGCCGGCTCGGAACTGCGCGAACATCTCGTTGAGCGCATCGACCAGCCAAGCCGGCATGCCCGCGCTCTCGAGCCGGCGCTTGAACTCCTCCGGCGTGACCGGGTCGTAGCGGATCGGCCGGTCGGCGACCGCGCTCAATATCTCGGCAACCTCAACCCAGGTGATGGCGTCGGGCCCGGTGAGGTCGTAGGCCTTTCCCTCGTGCCCGGCCTCGACCACCACGCGCACGATCACGGCGGCGACGTCGCGCGCATCGATCTGCGCCACCGCCGCTCCCGCGGCCGGCAGGGCGAAGGCGCCGCTCTTGCGGATGCCGCCCGACATCATCAGGAGGTTCTGCATGAAATAAACGGGCCGCAGGAAGGTCCAAGGCAGGCCCGAGTCCTCGATCGCGCCGTGCCAGCGCGCCATGGTCGTCGGCCCGTCCGGAGCGGCTCCGGCGCCCGAGAGCTTGACGATGCGCGGCCGGCCAGAGGCGCGCGCCGCGGCCTCCACCAGATTCGTCTGCAGCCGCGCCATCTCCTGGCTGAAGCTGGAGATGAGCACGATCTTCTCGATCCCCTCCAGCGCCGGAGCAATGCTGGCCGCGTCGGCGAGATCGCCTTGGACGAACTGAACCGTCGCAAGCTTCAGCGCGCGCGCCTTGTCGAGGTCGCGCACCAGCGCCCGCGTCTCGAAATCCGCCGCCGCGATCGATTCGAGCACCAGCCGCCCCACGGTCCCCGTGCCGCCGACGACGAGAATCATGCGTGCGAGCCCCCCTTGTTCTCCGGCGCGCCGGGGCCCAGCGGCTGGCCATAGCTGAACTCCACCATGGTGCCGTCCGGGTCCACCACGCCGCAATAGTAGCCGACGGGCCAGGGCTCCTGCTTGGGCGGCCAAAGCAGCCGTCCCTCGGCCTTGGCGCGCCGGGCGATCGCGTCCACGGCCGCGCGGGTCGGCAGCGCGAATCCCAGATGGCTGTAGTCGCCCTCGGCCGGCTGCCGCCCGCGCCCGCCCGGCATCACCACGATGATGAACTCGTGCTCGCGGCCCGGCTCGGCCAGCCAGACGACGCGGGTGCCGCGGTCGGTGCGGTCATGCACGATGGAGAGGCCGCAATAGTCGCGATAGAAGCCGATGGTGGCCTCGAGGTCCCGCGCCTGCAGGGCGATATGGGTCAGGCTCGGAGCGCCTTCGCTCATCGCGCCTCGACCAGCCGCTCGCGCTCGGCCGCCTCCTGCTGGCGCCGCCACATCGCCGCGTAGCGGCCGTTCTGGGCGAGCAGCATCCCATGCCGGCCGCGCTCGACGACGCGGCCCTGATCGAGCACCAGGATCTCGTCGGCATCGACCACGGTCGAGAGCCGGTGCGCGATGACCAGCGTCGTGCGGTCGGCGGAAACCTCGGCGAGGCTGGCCTGGATCGCCTTCTCGGTATGCGTGTCAAGCGCGGAGGTGGCCTCGTCGAAGATGAGGATCGCGGGCCGCTTGAGGATCGTGCGCGCGATGGCGACGCGCTGCTTCTCGCCCCCGGAAAGCTTGAGGCCGCGCTCGCCCACGCGCGTCTCGTACCCGTCCGGCAGGCTGCGGATGAACTGGTCGATCTTGGCGAGGCGGGCGGCCTCCTCGACCTCCTGGGGTGTCGCCTCCGGATTGCCGTAGGCGATGTTGTAGAGGATGGTGTCGTTGAACAGCACCGTGTCCTGCGGAACGATGCCGATCGCGGCCCTGAGCGAGGTCTGCGTCACGTCGCGGATGTCCTGCCCGTCGACGATGATCCGCCCCTCGGTCACGTCGTAGAAGCGGAACAGGAGCCGCGCGATCGTGGATTTGCCCGAGCCGCTCGGGCCGACGATGGCGAGCGTGCGCCCCGGCGGGACGGCGAAGCTCACCTCCTTCAGGATCGGCCGTCGCGCATCGTAGCCGAACCCGACTCCCTCGAACCGGACCTCTGCGCCTGCGAGCCGGATCGGCCGCGCGCCGGGCCGGTCCGCCACCTCCTGCGGCACGCCAAGGAGGCGGAACATCTGCTCCATGTCGATCAGCGACTGCTTGATCTCGCGATAGACGGTGCCGAGCCAGTTGAGCGGCATATAGAGCTGAATGAGGTAGGTGTTCACCAGCACGAAGTCGCCGACGGTCATCGCGCCGGCCCGCACCTC
>JAREAF010000464.1 GCA_029240475.1 Rhodospirillales bacterium
GCGCTTCGTTGGCGGCGTTCACGATCGCATCGACATCGAGCGTGGTGATGTCGGCGCGCAGCACCTCGATCCGCGAGCGCGGAGCTGCGGAGCCCATCCGCTCAATCCAGGATCTGGTAGTGCGCCTCGGTCGGCTGCCGGTTGCGCCCGTTGATCGGCAGGATGTCCTGCGGACAGGCCGACATGACCACGACGCAATCGAGTTCCGCCCGCAGGATCACGTGGTCCCCCGGTTTCGAGACCGGCTCGCCCCACAAGGTGCGGCCGTCTTCCACGACGGGTATGTTCATCCACAGATTGAGCGGACTGGGACATTCGGGCGGCGTGAGCCCGATCATCTGCATCGCCGCGAACAGATTGTCGGTGCAGTTGTCGTGGTACTCGGTGCAGCCGAGCAACCCGTAGCGGTAGCTGTCGCAGGCGGCGATCAGCGTGTCATGGACGCCGAGCGAGCTGTCCTCCAGAAAGGTGAGGATCGGCCGGCGACGGTTCGTCACCAGCCGGTCGCCGGCGCGCGGGAAGATCCGCTCGATGGTGGGGCGCAGATGCTCCATCGAGAGGAACTCGCGCGGGTCGTCCGCATGGAAGCACCAGGTGTCGACGACCTGCTGGCCGTGGGTATTGATGATCTTGATCGACTGTCCCTTCCTGAGGCGCGCCGCGCGGCCGCGCCGGGCGGGGATGAGTTGCAGCTCCGCATTGGCCATGGGCGTCTTCTCCCTTCCTCTCGAGGGCAGCGGTTCCGATGGCGGCCAGAGTTGCGCAATAATCCGCCGGCCCGCAACCTGCGCATCGGGAGAGCACGGAGAATGAAGGCGTGGATCGTTCAGGGCGGCAAATGAGCGGCGAAGGCGCGCACGCGCATGCCCATGCGGCCGCGCCCGAGCGGCGCCTGCTCTGGGCGATGGGGCTGACGGGCGGCTTCATGCTGGCGGAGGTCGTGGGCGGGATCCTGTCCGGGTCGCTGGCGCTGATCGCCGATGCCGGCCACATGATGACCGACCTTGGCGCGCTCGGGCTCGCCCATGCGGGCATGCGGCTGGGACGCCGGCCCGCGGACGCCAAGCGCAGCTTCGGCTATCGGCGCCTGGAGGTGCTCGCCGCCTTCGCCAACGGCGTCATCCTGATCTTGCTGACGCTCTGGATCGCCGCCGAGGGCGTGCTGCGCCTCTTGAACCCGGTGCCGGTGCTCGGGAGCGCCATGCTGGCGATCGCCGTCGCCGGCCTGGCCGTCAACGTCGCGGCCTACGCGCTGCTGCGGCCCGGAGCGCGCGAGGATATCGGCATGGCCGGCGCGCTCGCCCATGTGCTGGGCGACCTGCTCGGCTCGGCGGCGACCGTCCTGGCCGCCATCGTGATCCTCGCCACCGGATGGGTCCCGATCGACCCCATTCTCTCGCTCGCCGTCGCCGCGCTGATCCTCAGGAGCGGCTGGGATCTGTTGCGACGCTCGGGCCATATCCTCCTGGAAGGAACGCCCGAAGATGTCGATCTCGGCGAGCTGGCCCGCGCGGCGGCCGAGATCGAGGGCGTCGCCGCCGCCCGGCACGTGCATGCCTGGTCGCTAACCTCCGGACGCCGCCTCGCCACCCTGCATTTGAAGCTGACGGACCGCGCGACCCCCGCCCAAGCCCTCGCCGAGGTGCGCAGGATGCTGCGCACGCGCTTTGCCATCGACCATTCCACGATCGAGCTGGACCTTGACCCGCCCGACGCCGCCGATGCGCACCAGCACCCGCCCATGACAAGGGAGCGCCACTCATGACGGAGCCGACCAACACCGATGCCTGGCTGGAGCGGGTCTTCGGCGCCGCCGACAAGCACGACCTCGCCCAGACCTACGATCGCTGGGCCGAGACCTACGATGCCGACATGCTCGCCATCGGCTATATGAACCCTGCCGTGACCTGCGGCCTGGTCTGCCGTCACCTGGCCGACCGCCAGGGCGGAATCCTGGATGCCGGCTGCGGCACCGGCCTCATCGGCGAGATCCTGTCGCTGCTCGGATACGGCCGGCTTGTGGGCCTGGACATCTCCGATGGAATGCTGGAGCGGGCCCGGCGCCGCGAGGCCTATGCCGAGCTGCGCAATCGCATGCTGGGCGAGCCGCTCGACTTCGCCGACGAGGCATTCGCCGCCGTGATCTCGTCCGGCGTGTTCACGGCCGGGCACGCGCCGGCCGATGCTCTCGACGAGCTGGTGCGCATCACCCGTCGCGGCGGACGCCTCATCCTCGCCGTCGCATCCTCCGCCTGGGAGGCGGGCGGCTTCAAGGAGAAGATCGCCACCCTCGAGAGGGCGGGACGGTGGAGGCCCGTCGAAGTGACGCGACCCTACCGCCCGATGCCTCTCTCGCAGTCCAAGGGCGCGGCCACGACGCGCTGTTGCGTCTTCGAGCGGCTCTGACCGGACGAGCCGGGGCGCCGTCTACTCGGCGGCGGCGCTGACCAGCAGCGGAATCTTCACCGGCTCCGGCCGCTCGGCGGCCGGCATGCGGCGGCACTGGCCCTCGAAGGCGGCCCCGGTCTCGATCGCGAGCGACTGGTGGACGATGTCGCCCTCCACCTTGGCCGAGGTGGTGAGGATCACCGCCTTGGCCGTGATGCCGCCCTTCACCGTCCCCGAAACCCGGGCCGAATCCGCCGTGATCGAGCCGCGCACGACGGCCGAGCCGCTGATCGACACGTTGCGGCTGTTCACGTCGCCCTCGATGGTGCCATCCACCTGAAGGTCGCCCCGGCTTTCGACGGCGCCGATGATCTTCATGTCCGCGCTGATCACCGAGGGCGACACGCGCTTGTCCTGGATCTTCGCCTCATCCATGTGGCCGGGCTTCGTGGTCTTCGCGGATTTCGAGAACATGCCGTCACTCCTTTCGACAAAGTTCGTCCGTTTCGCCGCCCCGGCTCTCGGGGGGCGAGTGCTGCAAAGCAGAAACTTGCAGTGTTGCGACGATCCGGAGGCGGCTGTGCCGTCGCCCGACCTGTCTTGACGGCAGGGATAGCACGCAATGGTTTACCATAGTGTTTATGCCCCACCGTGGGGTTGGGCATCCCGTCCAGGGTCGCGCAAGGCCCGCTTCCCGCGCCCCATGATCGAAATCGGGGTTCGAGCGTTCTGCCATAGCCAGAGAGGACAGCGGAAAGAACGGGCGCATGGCGACCCGAAACCGGCGTTCCAGCTCGGACGAGATCGACAAGCTGCGGCGGCAACGGGCAACCCTCGCCGAGTTCGGCGCCCAGGCCCTGCGCGGCG
>JAREAF010000465.1 GCA_029240475.1 Rhodospirillales bacterium
GTCACCATGGATGTGGCCCAGGGCGAGATCGTGACGCTGATCGGCGCCAACGGCGCCGGCAAGTCGACGCTGCTCATGACGATCTGCGGCAACCCGACCGCACGGGTGGGCAAGATCGTCTTCGACGGCGCGGACATCACCCATCTTCCGACCTACGACATCATGCGACGCGGCATTGCCCATGCCCCCGAGGGGCGGCGCATCTTCCCGCGCATGACGGTCATGGAGAATCTGCAGATGGGGGCGATCAACGCCGATCCCGCCCGGTTCTCGCAGGATCTCGAGATGGTGCTCGGGCTGTTCCCGATCCTGGCCAAGCGCCGCACCCAACGCGGCGGCACTCTCTCGGGCGGCGAGCAGCAGATGCTGGCGATCGGCCGCGCCCTCATGAGCCATCCGCGCCTGCTGTTGCTCGACGAGCCTTCGCTGGGCCTCGCGCCGCTGATCGTGCGCCAGATCTTCGAGGTCATCCGCGACATCAACAGGCGCGAGAAGATCACCGTGTTTCTCGTCGAGCAGAACGCGTATCACGCCCTGAAGCTGGCCCACCGGGGCTATGTGATGATCAACGGCAAGATCGCCCTTTCCGGCACCGGGCGCGAGCTCCTGGCCAATGCCGAAGTGCGGTCGGCGTATCTGGAGGGCGGCAAGGAGCGCCAGCAGATCGAGACCGCGGTCAAGGAGCAGGCCTGATGAACGAGCTGCTCGGCGCCTCTCTCCCGGTCTTCATCGGCATCACCGTTATTCTGTTCGGCGGCGCCGCCTTTCTCATGGGCCAGGCCCTCGCCGAGACCTGGAGGCCGCCCTGGCAGAACGTGCTCTATGGCGCGCTTCTGGCGATCGGGGACCGCTACATCATCTATGCCCTGTTCGGAGGCGAGCTGCTTTCCATTTGGGGCTATCTGCTGCATGCCGCGGTGCTGATCGCGATCGCGCTGACGGCTTACCGGATGACCAGGGCCTGGCGAATTGTGCGACAGTACCCTTGGCTGTATGAGCGCACGGGTCTTTTCACATGGCGAGAGAAGACCTCGCCCTAAACTTCTAAAAAGGGAGGGCCATTTGCTGTAAATCCGGTCGGTGCTAGACTATCGCCAGCCGGTTGCGTCCAAAGAACGAAGTCTTGGGTGAAAAGGGCTTCCGCTCATGGCGGCAGCCGGACGATCAACCAACAGGGAGCTAACTGATGCGTAAGCTGACATTGCCGTTGGTCGCGGCTGCGGCGCTTGCCGCGGCGATCAACGTATCGGCCGCCCGGGCCGACATCACCATCGCCGTCGCGGGGCCGATCACGGGCGACCTCGCCGAGTTCGGCGCGCAAATGAAGCGCGGCGCCGAGAAGGCCGTCGCCGACCTGAACAAGGCGGGCGGCGTCATGGGCCAGCAGATCAAGCTGGAGACGGGCGACGACGCCTGCGACCCCAAGCAAGCGGTGGCGGTCGCCAATGACCTTGTGTCCAAGGGCGTGGAGTTCGTGGCTGGGCATTTCTGCTCCGGCTCCTCGATCCCGGCCTCGGCGGTCTACCAGGAGGAAGGCATCCTGCAGATCACCCCGGCCTCGACCAACCCGGCGCTGACTGACGACGCGAAGGCCAAGGGCTGGACGACCGTGTTCCGCACCTGCGGCCGCGACGACCAGCAGGGCGATTTCGCGGGCAAGTGGCTGTCCAAGGAGTATGCCGGCAAGAAGGTCGCGATCGTCCACGACAAGTCGGCCTACGGCAAAGGCCTCGCCGACCTGACGAAGCAGAACATGAATGCCAATGGCCTTCAGGAAGTGCTTTATGAAGGCATCACCGCCGGCGAGCAGGACTACACCGCGCTCGTCAGCAAGCTGAAGCAGACCGGCGTCGACGCCATCTATTTCGGCGGCTACCACCCTGAGGCGGCGCTGATCGTCCGCCAGTCGCGCGAGCAGGGGCTGAACGCTCCGCTGCTCTCGGGCGACTCCCTCAACACGCTGGAGTTCGCCACTCTCGCCGGCAAGGCCGCCGACGGCACGATGTTCACGAATGCCGCCGAGGCCCGCAACCTGCCAACCGCGGTCAAGGTGGTGGAGGAGTTCCGCGCCGAGGGCTTCGAGCCCGAGGGCTATACTCTCAGCACCTACGCCGCGATCCAGGTCTGGGCGCAGGCGGTTGAGAAGGCCGGCAGCACCGACGCTGAAAAGGTCGCCGAGGTCATGCGCGGCGGAAGCTGGGACACGGTGATCGGCAAGCTGTCCTTCGACGAGAAGGGCGACCTCACCGCGTCCACTTACGTCTGGTACGTCTTCAAGGATGGCAATTACAGCCAGATGTAAGCGCCAGTTCAGAAGGCAAAGTAAAGAGGCCCGGCTCCGCAAGGCGCCGGGCCTTCTTTCTTCTTCGGCCGGACAATTGGCCCGGAAGTCGGCTCCTTGGAAAAGGCCGATTACTTCTTCCCGCGGGCGCGGCGGGTGCCCCGCCCGGAGTTGCGGCCGAGGCCGATCTTCTTCGCGAATTCGGAGCGCTGCTGAGCGTAGTTGGGAGCCACCATCGGGTAATCGGCGGGCAGGCCCCATTTCGCCCGGTACTCATCCGGCGTCATGTTGTAGGTGGAGCGAAGATGCCGCTTGAGCATCTTCAACTTCTTCCCGTCCTCCAGGCAGACGATGTAATCGGGCGTCACCGACTTCTTCACTGGGACGGCCGGCTTGGGCGGCTCGGCCATCGATTCGGTCCTGCTCGCGCCGAGCGCGTTCAGGGAGGTGTGAACCGTCTGGATGACTTCCGAGATCTGGTTGGCGGGCAACAGGTTGTTGCTGAGATAGGCCGAGACGACCTCGGCTGTCATGCGCAGGATCTCTTCTGCGGTGACGTCTTCTGTATTCTGGGTGTCCATTTGTCTCGCCAAGAGTTCGCAAGGGCAGCCTTATATCAGCGATCCATGACATAGGGCCCACTGACAGTCAATTAGGAAAAAAGATTAATTTGAGTAATCGAGCCGGCCAGTCTTGGCCGGCCTCCAAATCATTTCAAATTATTGCACTCCGACGCCGAGTTTTGGCACGCTCTTGTCTCGGGCTGCTCCTCCTGTTCTTGCCGCCATTCTGTCCGGCCACCCGAAAGCCATTCTCCCGCCACAGTTTTGCCGAGTTTGAGCTGGCGAATATCGGCCGCTCTTCTGAGCCCTCAGGCGCCACTTGGTTTTCGCCGTTGATTTCCCGCGCGCCCTTCGGCCAATGTCCCGCCATGGACAAGGGCATCATCGCGCTGGCCGCCGACCACGCGGGTTTCGAACTCAAGGCTGCGCTCAAGGCGGAACTCGAGGAGAGGGGCCGGGAGGTTCTCGACCTCGGCGCGTTCGGGCCTGAATCGGTCGACTATCCCGATTTCGCCAATGCGCTGGCCAAGGCGCT
>JAREAF010000052.1 GCA_029240475.1 Rhodospirillales bacterium
GAACGTGCCGGGCCCGATGGCCGGGACCTCGACGTCGTTGAGGCCGACCTGCGCCATGCCAAGGCCGCCGCCCAGGAACGGGCGCACCGGCCCGTTCAGAGGAATGTCGAACCACAGATTGCCCATGATGGACAGAGCCGTGGTGTCGCCATCGAGATCCAAGGCCGCAATGGCGATGTTGGCCTGGTCCAGCTCATTCATGCGGTAGGCGACTTCCGCCTCCGCGCGCAGGCTGATGTCGAAGCCATAGCCGACGGCGGCGCCGGCGGCCCAGCCGAGCTCGTTCTCGACCTCGACCGTGTAGCCGTAGCCGCCACCCACGTCCCCGGTGCCGTCCGCCTCGTCCGCGAAATTGGCGCCGCCGAACGCGCCGATATAAAGGCCCTCGGCCTGGGCCGGCGACGCCGCCGCGAGAACCGTCACGAGGGCCGCTGATGCAAGGAGTTTAGAATTCATGATGGGAATCCCCTTCGGTTGGACTATCGCAAGGGTTCTATTCCGATACTCCACAAGTTGTAATTGACCTGGCTCAAGATACGGTTCGATCCCAGTTCATTGTGCCATTTGTGCAACTAACAGCAACATCGTATCTATCAGTAAGCATTGATATTACTGAGACAAGTCAGGACACTTTCTCGCGACCGAACCGGGCATGGCGATGGCGCGTTGCGTTGAGCAAGCCATTTGCTTCGGAGGATCACCCTATGCGACGTCCCTTTGCGGCCTTGCTGCTCGCCGGCACGCTCCTGACGGGGCCCGCCTTGGCGGCCTCGGAGGATTTCCGCCCGGAGCTGGAGCGCCTCATCGAGCGCGCCGAGCGCACCGATGCCGCCGACTCCGCCTTCCTGGACGATCTGCGCGAGCTGACCGGCACCTCCTATTCCAGCTACGGCCAGGAGCCGGACCTCGAGGCGCTGGAGGCGCTGATCGAGCGCGCGGAGCGGACCAATGCGGCCGACGAGAGCTTCCTGGCCGATCTGCGCGAGCTGGCCGACAGCTACGGCGAAACGCAAACCGGCTACGGCGGCGGCTCGACCTATTCCGACGACGACGACGAAGACGATCAAGAACGGACCCAGCGCCGCGCCCTGATCGAGGACGAGTTCTCGGACGGCGATTACACGCAGGATCCGCGCTGGACCGTGACGGCGGGCGAGTTCTCGGTCGAATCGGAGGGCCTGCGCAGCCGCGTGCGCGAGCAGCAAGCCTCGTCCGAGAATGCCGGCGAGGCGATCGCGGGCGCGCTGCTCGGCGCGCTGACCGGCGCCGGAACCCCGCGCGCCTATGCGGCGATCCACAACGGCACCGACGTTCCGAACGCGTTCGCGGTCGAGCTGGCGATCACCTCGCAAGGGGAAGGCCGGTTCGATTTCGGGCCCTATCAGGGCAGCGGCGACACGGGTTACCGGATCGCCTTCACGCCGGGCGCTTCGCCATCCGTGCAGCTGCTCAAGGCCAGACAGGACGGCGTCGCCGTGATCGACAGTTGGGAGGGCGATCTCGGCCGCTCCGTCGAGTTCCAATGGACGCGCGACGAGGATGGCGAGATGACCGTTAGCGCGAACGGCGAGACCTTGTTCGAGGTCTCCGACCGCAGCTTCCGTGACCCATTCCAGGGCTTCCTGATGCTGAACGGAGGCGGCGACTTCACCGTCGAGCGCGTAGCGGTCAGCGGCTGACGCGCTCGAGCCCCCGGTTCCGCGGCCGGATCAGCCGCGGAGCGGCGAGGCCGACGAAGATGAGCAGAAGGGCGAGGAGCGCGCGCGGCTGGGGCTCCTCGCCCAGCAGGGCCATGCCCCACAGCACGCCGAAAACCGGGACCAGGTAATTGTTGAAAGAGGCGAAGCCCGCTCCGGCGCTGGCGATGATCCGGAACGCGATGATGTAGCCGAGCGCGGTCGGCAGCACGCCCAGCCCCAGCACCGCCAGAAGGGACAGGCGCGATGCGCCGGCCTGCCACGGCTGGTCCACCAGGATGCTGAGCGGCACCGCCGCGGCGGCGGCCGTCAGCAGCATCCCGAACGTCACCACCTCGGCGGAGTGCCCGGCCAGCCCGCGCGCCGTGAGGCTGTTGACCGCATAGCAGCAGCAGGCGCCGAGCACGGCCAGCTGCCCGAGCAGGTCCTTGCCCAGGCCCTGCAGCGCGTCGGGTCCGATCAGCACCACCACCCCGGTGCCGCCCAGGACGAGCGCGACCGCCTTGCCGCCGGTCATCTGCTCGTCTCTGCGCAGGAAATGGCCGAGCACGATCGTCAGCAGCGGCACCGCCGACATGAGGATGGCGGCAAGGCCGCTGTCGATATGCGTTTCGCCCCAATTGATCAGCGCGAACGGAAGCACGGTGCCGAGCGTGCCCATCAGCGCCAGCTTCGCCCAGACGGTCCGATCGCGCGGCAGCGGCACGCGCCTGGCCGCCAGCACCGCACCCATCAGGAGCGCCCCGACCAGGATGCGTCCGGCCGCCACCGTGACCGGCGGAACGGTGGCGACGGCCAGCTTGATCAGGAAGAAGGATCCGCCCCAGATCGCTCCCAGCATCAGGAGCAGCAGGTAGTCGCGCCGCGAGGGCAGCGCCGCCGCGCTCGGGGCGGGAACGGCCTCGCGCGCCGCCATGTCACGCACGCCCAGACGATGCTGGGCTGCCGCGCGGGACGGACGCGGCGGGCGCCGCCGGGGTGGTCTCGTAAAGCCGGCCCAGCAGCGTCGCCAGGGCCTCAGCGTCGGCCTCGCCCAGCCTCGCTCCGATGGCCGCCTCGATCGCGCGCGCATAGACCGGCCAGATGCGCCGGCGCAGCTTCAAGCCGTCCTTCGTCGCCGCGATGAACTGTCCCCGACGGTCGGAGCTGCAGCTGCGCCGCTCGACCAGACCGGCCTCGGCCATGCGGTCGAGCAGACGGGAGAGATTGTATTGCGCCAGCAGCAGCCGTTCCTGCAGGTCGCGCGGACGCAGCGGGCCGGCGCGCTCCAGCTCCCAGAGCACGTCGTACCATTCGAGCGGCGGCAGGCCCTCGGCCTTGAGCGCCTGCTCGACGACGCACAGAGCCGCGCGCTGGGCGCGGATCAGGCGCGACCAGGCCAGCATGGCAGCGTCGCTCGGCATCGGCATGGCCAATCACTACCACTTTCATGCAGTTGCATCAACCTTGACATCTCGATGCAAATGCATCATGATCGATGCAGTTGCATAGACACAGAGGATCCCGGCCATGAAGCTCTATTACGCTCCCGGCGCCTGCTCGCTGGCGCCGCACATCGTCGCCCGCGAGGCGGGCGTTCCCGTCGACCTGGTGAAGGTGGACCTCGTCAAGCACAGGCTCGAGGACGGGTCCGACTACAAGGTCGTCAACCCGCGCGGCTATGTTCCGTTGGTCGAGCTGGAGGACGGCGAGCGCTTCACCGAAGCGGCCGTGATCGTCCAGCTCCTGGCCGAGCGGGGACGCAACCCCGATCTGCTGCCGCCGGCCGGCAGCCGCGAGCGCCTGCGCGTGCAAAGCTGGCTGAACTTCATCGCCACCGAGCTGCACAAGACCTTCAGCCCGTGGCTCTGGCACAAGGAGACGGCCGAGAGCACGCAGCAGGCGGCCAAAGCGAAGCTGGCCGCGCGCTTCGCCGAGCTGGATCGGCTGCTGGCGGGCCAGCCCTACCTCACCGGCGATAAGTTCACCGTGGCCGACGCCTACGGCTTCACGATCGTGAACTGGTCGAACTTCTTGAAAGTGGACCTGAATCCTTATCCCAATCTCTCCGCCTTCCTCGATCGCGTGGCGGCGCGGCCGGCCGTGCAGGAGGCGCTGCGCGCCGAGGGCCTGCTCAAGCGTGCGGCCTGAACGCGCATGACCTCGCGCCTCTAACCCGCATGAGGCGCGGCAGCGGCGGAGGGTCCGGAGCTATGCTCCCCCTCCCCGCTCGCCTCCCATAAGGGAGCCTCTCCCATGCGCTTGCCGCTGCTTGCCCTGCTGCTCGCCGCGCTTTGCCCCCTCGCCGCATCGGCCGCCGAGCCGACCGTGATCGATCCCTCCGCGCGCTTTCCGGAGGGGCCGGTCTGGCACGAGGGCAAGCTCTACTATGTGGAATATGCCGGGCACACGGTGAAGAGCTGGGACGGCAAGCAGGCGACGGTCTTCTGGACGGGCGAAGGCTGCGGCCCTTCGGCCGTGGCGCCGTTCGGGCGTGGCTTTCTGGTCACCTGCTACGACGCCGGCACGATGGTGCGCATCGGCGCCGACGGCAAGACGGCTCAGACGATCGACAAGGACGAGAGCGGCGCTCCCTTCGTCGGGCCGAACGACATCGCGCCCGACGGCAAGGGCGGCGCCTATTTCTCCGCCTCCGGACCATGGGAGAGCGGGCCCATCGTCGGCAAGATCTATCACATGGATGCGAGCGGGCGCGTGCGCATGCTGGCCGACGATCTGCATTACGCCAACGGGCTCGTGCTCTCCGCCGACGGCAAGACGCTCTACGCCAACGAGTCCGAGGCCTATCGGGTGATCCGCTTCGCCGTCGCCGAGGACGGCGCGCTCTCGGACCGGCGCCTCTTCGTGCGGCTGAACGAGCTGCTGCCGGACCTCGCGCCGGGCGCCTATCCCGACGGCATAAAGCGCGACCGCGACGGCAACCTCTATATCGGCCAGTACACGGCGGGGCAGATCCTGGTGGTGAGCGCGGACGGCAAGCTCCTGCGCACGATCGAGGTGCCCTCGGCCGCCGCGCCCAACCTCGCCTTCTCGCCCGAGGAGGACATGATCTACATCGCCGCGGTGGACGATGTCAGCGCCGCGCCCTGGCCGGGCAAGGTCTACGCCGTCCCCACGCGCTAGCTATCCTTCCGCCAGATCCGCCTTGGCCAGCGGATTGCGCGCGGGGCCGTTCAGCACGCGGCCGTCGGGGGCGAAGCGCGAGCCGTGGCAGGGGCAATCCCAGCTGCGCTCCACCTCGTTCCAATGCACGATGCAGCCGAGATGGGTGCAGGTCGCCGACCGCACCTCGAGCCTCCCGGTCGGGTCGCGATAGACGGCGAGCTTCTTCAGGCCCTGGCGGATCAGGGCCCCCGCGCCGGGCGCCACCTCTTCGGCCGAGCCGACCTCGCCGGGACCGAGCCACTCGCCATAGCTGCGCGCAACGTCGAGGTTGGTGCGCGCGAACTCGCCGGCCGCGCTCAGGGTCTTGCGGCTCGGGTCGTAGAGGTCGGCAAAGGGATTGTCGCGGCCGAGGATCAGGTCGCGGATCAGCATGCCCGCAAGCGCGCCATGGGTCATGCCCTGCCCGGAGTCGCCGGTGGCCAGGAACACATTGCTGCCCTGCTCGGGATCCTCGCCGATGAAGGCCAGGAAATCGACCGGCTCATAGACCTGGCCCGACCAGCGCGCCACCACCGGCCCCGCTGCCGGAACATGCTCGCGCGTCCAGGCTTCCAGACGGGAGAACCGCTGCGCGCCCTCGGTCGGTGCGCCGGTGCGGTGATCCTCGCCGCCGACGATGAGCAGATCCATCTCGCCCGGGAGTTCGATTCCGAGGCGCCGCTTGCCGTCCTCCTCGATGGGCTGGGTGCGGATGTAATGATAAGGCTCTCCATCGTCCCAATAGAGCGCCTGCCCCACCGCGCCTCGCGGAACGGCGAAGGCCACCACATAGGTCCGGTTCGGCTCCTGCTTGGAATGGATGGCGAGCCGGTCGGAGATCGGCGAGTTCGTCGCGACCACGACCGCGCCCGCGGTGACGGTCGGCCCATTGCGGAGCTTCACCTTGGCGGGCTTTGCGCCTTCGATCGCCTGGACCGCCTGTCCCGTCGCGATGCGGCCCCCGCGCCGCTCGATCGCCGCGGCCAGCCCGCCGATGTAATCCAGCGGCTGGAACTGCGCCTGGCCGGCGAAGGCGAGGCATGGGCCGGTGCGCAATCCCGGTTCGGACGATTCCTCGAGCAGACCCACCTCGGCGATGCCGCAGCGGCGCGCGGCATCGAGCTCGCTGTCGAGCCGCTCCCGGCCTTGCCCGGACGCGAGGAACAGGTAGCCCGGCAAGCGCGTGAAGGCGCAATCGATCCGCTCGTCCGCCACGATCTCCTCGATGCGGCGGATCGCGGCCGCGTGGCTTTCCTGCGCGAGCCTCGCGCGATCCACGCCATGCAGGCGGCTCACGGCGTCGAAGCGATCATCCAGGACATTGGAAAGATGCGCCGTCGTGCGGCCGGTATTGCCGTGGCCGATCGGCCGGTCGGAGAGCACGAGCACCTGCCGCCCCGCCGCTACGAGTTCATAGGCGGCGCTGAGGCCGACGATGCCGGCGCCGACGACGCAGACATCCGCATGCGCATCCTCCGCCAGCGGCGGACGATGGATCGGATCGGTCAGCAGCTGCCAAACAGAGCTGGTGGTCTCGTCGGCCATGGACTGTTTCCCCCGATCATCAGGCTGGGCGAATCAGTTCTGCCAACGCGTCCTCGCGCGGGCCGGTTGCCCATGGGGCCGGGGGAGGCTAGAGCGAGGGATCGAGGAAAACGGCGGCGACGAGGGCGCCCAGCAGCGCTGCGAGGACGACGATGACCGCGAGCATCGCGTTCTGGGCGGGCTTTTCCGAGCGATGCCGCCTGCGGCTGCGGGGCTCCGGCAGCGCGACCACCTTCAGCCGGTCCTGCTCCAGCCGCCCGGTCTCAGGCTGGCGGCCAGCCGAATCCTCTGCGCGAAGACGCGAGTGCCGCGCCCCCGCCTTGGAGAAGTCGATCCGCCGGACGTTGTTGGTATGTCTGGGTTCCCCCATCTCGGAACCTCTGATGCCGCGGGTAGGGAACGGCGCGTCCGCCCGCTAGGTTCCGGCCGCCCCTGCGAGTCAGCGGCTCGCCAGACGCCGAGGAAGCGCCGAAATGAGCCGGCTGGGCCGCTGCAGCAGAAAGAATTCGGGAATCGGCGTGGCGTCGGTGACCACGAAGGTGACCGTCAGCCGGTCGCCGGGATCGACCGTGCCGTCGCGGAAGCGGATCTCGTCATGCGGCTCGTTCAAGGTCTCGTTGATCTCGAAACGGTCGCTGATGAAGGGGCGGCGGAGCTTCGCCGCCTGGCCGAAGGACAGGCCGTCGTAATAGTCGCTGGCGACCCCGTAGAGCTCCTGCAGCTCCATGTCGAACAGAGTCCAGGCCTCTCCGGTGCCGTTGATGACGATCTTGGTCAGCGCGAAGCCGGTCTGGTGGAGCGTGCCGATCCGATTGCCGATCTCCTGCACCGATCCGCGCATCACCAGCACCGCGCCCTCGGGGTCGGTGATCTCCTCCACCACCAGGAAGGGGTTGTCGTAGGTTCCCTCCCCGCTCGCCGAAAGGATCACGAACCCGCCGCGCTCGTCGCTGAAGGTGACGCCGCCCACGGTGACGGGATCGGCCGCCGCGGTCGCGCCCGACGCGCAGGCTCCCGCCGCCAGTGCGGCGAGGAGCAGGCGATGCGCGCGGAAAGACGGCACGGGAGGCGGATACCCAGTCCTGAACTGACGCGGAACCGGCAAGCGGAAGGAGCAGCGTCCGCTCGGGACCGGAGCTGAGACTACGACAGCCCGATGGGAAGGGCGAGGCCCCATCGCAGGGGACGTCCCGGCGGGGCCTCGAAGGGCCCCGCCGGGCCACGGGGGCGCTAGCTCACCAGGCGCCAGGAGCCGTCATCGTTCCGGCAGGCGGTGCCGTAGACGCGCTCGGCGCGGCCGCCCACGATCGCGGTGGTGGTGTATTCGCGGCAATACTGGCCGCCCGCGCCCGTGTAGGTCCGGCGCGGCTCGACCTCGTACTCGTAGCCGTTCGGGTTGCGCCAACGGACCTGCTGCCCGTCCTCGGCATGCTCCAGCGTCTGGCCGACGCAGTTCTGGTCCACGCGGTCCATATGGCCGCCGATGACCCCGCCGATGATCGCGCCGATGATGGTGCCGCCGACGATCGCTGCGGTGCGGTTGTCGCCCTTGACGACGCCAGCGCCGATCGCGCCGCCGGCGACGCCCCCCAGCACCGCGCCCAAGAGGTCGCGGTTGCAGCGGCCAAGGCCGATGTCGAACGGCACGGGCTGGTAATAGACGTACTTGTCCTTGTGCTTGTGTTTGTGCTTGGCCCGCCAGCCATGCGCCGGAGCCCAAGGCGGCGGATCGGCGTAGGCCGCGTCCAGTGGCAAAGACGAAGCGGCTAAGGCGGCCAGCGCGACGGCCGCGATCGCGCCGAGCAGCCGGCCTCGACAGAGCGCCGAAAGCACACCCATCAGATCACCTCCGCAAAGCCGCGAATGCCTGACAAAATATTAGCGGTGCCGAGGACGTTCCGAGCTCCGCCCGATGGCCGTCCCCGTCGCCGCCTTTGGATAGCCCAGCGGGGCTACCCGATCCTTAACGCGGCCTGCCGCAACGGCGTCATACGTAGCGCAACATTGCCATCATCCCCGCAGCCATGTGGTAGAGGTTGTGGCAATGCAGCATCCATGAGCCGGGATTGTCGGCATCCAGCGCGATGGCGACGGCGGAGCGGGCGGGCACCAGCACGGTGTCCCGCATCGCGCCGGGGAACCGGCGCCCATCCGCGCCGACCACCTGGAACCGATGGCCGTGCAGATGCATCGGATGCGACATGTTGGTGCGGTTCTCGAGCGTGATCTCCACCCGCTCTCCCGCCTTGACCTCGTACTCGCGCATGCCGTTCGGGCCGGAGTCATCCAGGCCCCAGCCATAGACGGTCATGTCGCCGGTCAGCGCGATGGTCATGCGCCGGTCGGCGGGGCGCGCCGCGAGCGGCTCGAGGGCGCGCAGCCGCTCCTCCTCCGCGAAGGAAAGCGGCGGCGCGACTTCGGCCGCAGTCTCCGACAGCCTCGGAACCGCCGCGCCGGGCGTGTGCAGGACGAGCCCCGTGGCCTGGCGGTCGCCTTCGCGCACGGCCAGCACCGGGAACGCGCCCGTGCCCGGAATGCGCAGCCGGAGGTCCAGCCGCTGCGACATGGAGATGCCGAAGCGCCGGCCCGGGACCGGATGCAGCGGACGCCCGTCCACGGCGATCAGCTCGGCGTCGATCGCGCCCAGATCGACCATGAAATTGGTCGAGGAGGCGGCGTTGATCACGCGCAGACGCACGCGGCCGCCGCGCTCGACCTGCACCGCTTGCGGATCGGCCAGGGTGCGGTCGTTCGCCAGATACGCGTCGAACTCGACATCGTTGAGATGCGCCCCGCCATGCGCGCCGTGGCCGTGACTTGCCCCAGCGCTCTGCCCGTGTCCCGATTGCGCGCCATGGCCCTGCGCTGGCTGGCCATGGGCGGAGTGGCCGCCCTGCGCGGCGGCGGCCATGGCCTTGGTCATCTCGACCGCGCGCGACTTCAGCGAGGCCAGGATCTCATCGGGCGCGCGGAAGGAGAAATCATGCAGCATCAGCACGACCTCCTGCTCGTCCGTCCGCTCGCTCTCGGCGATGATCAACGGAGCGGCGAGCAGCGTCTGCTCCTGCAGGCCGTGATGGGCATGCATCCAATAGGTGCCCGTATCGCGCAGCGCGAAGTCGTATTCATAGACCCCGCAGGGCTGCAGCAAGGGTTGCGAGAGGCCCGGAACGCCGTCCTGCTCCAGCGGCGGGCGCAGCCCGTGCCAGTGGATCAGCGTCGGCTCCGGGAGCTTGTTGGTCAGCGCCACCCGGAAGCGGTCGCCGGCGCGAAAGCGCGCACCGGCGCTGCCATCGGGCTGCAGCAGGCCGGAGACGATGGCGGCGCGCCCCCGCACCTCGATGACGCGCCGCTCGGCGGCGATCGGAATCGGGGCCGTGGCGGCCGCGGTGCGAGGCAGAACCGCGACGAGCGCGGCGGCGCTCGCCCCGGCGAGGACGGTGCGGCGGCTGGCGCGCATGGCTCAGCCAATCCTTCCGGTGACCGTGAACCCGGCGCGCTCGATGGCCTGGCGGGCCACCTGCTCCTCGACGGAGCCGGTGATCTCCACCGAACCGGCGGCGAGGTCCACGGCGACGGCGCTGCCCGGCGCGGCGCGCTGGATGCTTTTGGTGACGGCATTGACGCAGCCCTGGCAGGTCATGCCCGAAACGGCGAGCTTCATGGAATTACCCCCAAACTAAGGTCGATGGCCTTCCGATATGCGCCTTCCCACTAGGGGAAGGTCAAGCCGGACGACGTGAGGCGGCGGGAGGATCGACATCCCCCGTTATAAGCGAAAGCGCGTGGATCCATCCCCTACGCCAGCTCGCCGACGGTCCGCGGGCGCCGCTGAGGATCGTCAAGGGCGGCCAATACGCCCCTGCTGATCTCCTCATGCGTCAGCCAGCGCCGTCCGCCCGGTTGATTGATCCATCCCAACACCACGTCTTGGCGGATCGCATGGGCGGGCGGCGGGGGATCGGTCCTGATGCCGTTGCGCGGATCGCCCGCAGCCGAGCCGTGCACCCGGATCGACCGCGCGCCGGGCGCGAGCAGCGCCTCGAACAGGCTCAGGCACCAGAGCCCGTCGTCATGGATCCAGCTGATCATCAGGTCGGGCGCGGGCTGCTCGCTCAGCCGGGCAAGCGCGTGCGCAACGCTGTCCTTGCGGGTCCAGTCCATGGCCAGGGCCCGTGCGCCGGTCTCGGCGGCCAGGCTCTCGGGCGACCGCGCGACCAGCGTCAGCGTCCGGGCGCGCCGCACGATCTCGCGCACGGCCCTCGCGAGCATCCCCGTTCCGCCGAT
>JAREAF010000466.1 GCA_029240475.1 Rhodospirillales bacterium
AAGCCGGAGCTGCTCTACGAACATCGCTGCCCCGGCGCGCAGGCCTATATCCATCTCGCGGCGGAGGTTCTGCGCCGGGAGGGCGCGCAAGCTCCAGCGGTGGCCCGATGAGCGAGGAGGCACGCCGCCGCAGCCTCGGGCGCGGCCTCTCGGCCCTGTTCCAGGCCGAGCAGCCGCCAGCGTCGGAAAGCCAGGTGGAACGGGCTTTGAAGACGGTTCCGATCGAGAAGCTCTCGCCGGGCCGGCTGCAGCCGCGCCACCGCTTTTCCGAAGACGAGCTGGAGGCGCTCGCAGGCTCCATCCGCGAGAACGGCATCCTGCAGCCCATCCTGGTGCGCCCGTTGGCCGGCGATGCGGGATACGAGATCGTCGCCGGCGAGCGGCGCTGGCGCGCGGCGCAGCGCGCGCAGCTGCACGAGGTGCCGGTCATCATCCGCGAGCTCGACGACCGCGCCGCGCTCGAGCTGGCCCTGGTGGAGAACATCCAACGCCAGGACCTCAACCCGATCGAGGAGGCGCAAGGCTACCACCGGTTGATCGAGGAGTTCGGCTACGCGGCCGAGGATCTGGCCCGCCATATCGGGCGCAGCCGCAGCCACGTCGCCAACATGCTGCGGCTGCTGACGCTGCCGGCCGCGGTCCGCACCATGGTCGAGGAGGGCGCGCTCACGGCCGGCCATGCGCGCGCGCTCATCAATGCTCCGCACTGCGAGGCGCTGGCGCGGCGGGTGGCCGCGCAGGGCTTGAGCGTGCGCGAGACCGAGCGGTTGGCCAATGCGGCCAAGGCCCCGGCCGGCGGCGCCCGGCGGCCCCACCCGGCCAAGAGCGCCGACACCCTCGCCCTCGAGCGGCGGCTCGGCCTGCTGCTCGGCATGGCCGTGAAGATCGAAGAGCAGGGCGAGAGCGGGCGGCTCGTCCTCTCCTACAAGACCCTCGAGCAGCTGGACGATCTGATCGCCCGGCTCGAACGGCCGCTCGCCGTGGAACCGGTGGATTAGCGCCGACGTGCCGCGCCTGATCGCGCGGCCAGCGCGATCTCGATCAAAACCTGCGCCGCGAGCGCCTCGTCCGGCGCGCCCGTGCTCTTGGCGGCAAGCTCGGCATCGAGCAGGCGCTCCAGCGCGCGCTGCAGCCGCGTCGGCGTCCACAGGCGCAGCGCCGCCTTGAAGGAATCCGCGGCCTTGAAAAAGAGCGGCGGCCGCAGCGACTTGACCGCCGCATCGATGCCGGCACCCGCCTCGATCTCCGCCGCCACCAGATGCAGGCGCTGGAAATGGCGCTGGGCGGCGCGCAGGAGGCCGACCGGCGTGGTCTCGGCCGCGGCCCGCGTGAGGGCGCGATCGAGCGCGGCCAGATCGCCTTCGGCGGCGGCTTGAAGCGCGTCGTCCACCGCGGCGTGCCCGGAATCGCCCACCGCGGCCTGCGCATCGGCCAGGCTCACCGACGCGCCGGGGCTGCGATCGGCCATATAGAGGATGAGCTTGTCGAGCTCGCGGCGGGTCACGCCGCGATCGCCGCCGAGCGCGCCGGCCAGCCATTCCAGCGCATCGGCATGGACGCCGAGCCCGGCCTCGCGCAGCTGCGTGCGGATGACCTGCTCAAGCCCGCGCCCCTCGTCCCGATAGCAGGGCAGGGCGGCCGCGTTCGGCGCCGCCTCGAACAGCAGGCGCAGGCTCGAGCGCTTGGCGAGGTCGCCCGCCTCCACGAGGATCAAGGCGTCGCCGGCGGGATCGGCGAGGAAGTCCTTGAAGCAGGGCGAGAGCGCATCCCCGGCATCGCGCACGCGCACCACGCGCCTGCCGCCGCCGAAGGCGATCGCGGCGGCCTCGTCCCGGAGGGGCGCCGCTCCCCCTTTCAGGGCGGCGGGCGTGAGCTCGGCGAGGCGGAAGGGATCCTTGAGATCGGGGACCACCATGGCGGCGAGCCGGTCGGCGCGCTCGCGCACCAGGCCGAGGTCGGGCCCGTAGAGCAGGATGGCGCGCGCCTTCGGATCCGGCCGGACGATGAAGGCTTCGACCGCGCCGCCCTTGACCTGCATCGGCGCTAGTTCGCGCTGGCCTGGCGCGACAGGAAGACGGCCAGGCGCGCGCGGATCTCGCGCGCCAGATCGTCCAGGGCCCGCGCGCGCGCATCCTCCGAGGAGGTCAGCGTCGCGTAGGGCGAGGTCAGGACGTTGTAGGCGGTCGTGGTGCGGCTCACGCCGCGGAATACCGGCTCCTTGGCGTCCACGGCATAGAGTGCGAAGGCCGCCGTCAAGGTGACATTGACGCGCGTCGCCGTCTCGTCGGTCTGAAAGGCCAGCTCCTCCCGGTCCTCGTCCAGCTCGACATGCAGCCGGTAGTCGGGCGAGGCCGGCCGCCCGAGCGGGTTCAGCCCGTCCCGCAAGGCGTTGTAAAGGAGCTGCCCGGAGCGGTCCCGCAGCGGCTCGACGCGGATCGCGGCGAGCTGGTCGGCGGCGCTGGCGCCGTCGCGCTCGGCATAGAGCGGCTGGAATCCGCAGGCGGCGAGCAGGGGCAGTCCGAGCAGGAGCCCCCTAAACCACGACATTGATCACCTTGTTCGGCACGACGATGACCTTGCGCGCGGGCTTGTCGCCCATCGCGCGGCGGACATTGGGCTCCTCCAGCGCCGCGGCCTCGGCGGCAGGCGCGCCCGCGTCGCGCGGCAGGACCACCGTCGCGCGCAGCTTGCCGTTCACCTGCACCGCCACGGTCACCTCGTCGTCCCTGGCCAAGGCCGCGTCGGCTTCCGGCCAGGGCGATTCCGCAAGCAGCGTCCCATGCCCCAGCCGCTCCCACAGCTCCTCGGCCAGATGCGGCATCATCGGCTGAACGAGCCGCGCCACCGTCTCCAGCGCCTCGCGCAAGGCCCAGCGATCATCCGCGCCCGCCGGCGCGAAATCGCCGATCGTGTTGGCAAGCTCGTGAATGCGGGCCACCGCGCGGTTGAAGCGGAACCGCTCGAGATCATCGGTGAAGGCGGCGATCGTCTTGTGCACCGCGCGCCGCAGCGAGAGCGCGCTTGCGCCGAACCGGGCCGGAGCCGCCGCGCCCGGCGAGGGCAGGGCCTCGAGCGTCTCGGTGACCATGCGCCACAGGCGCTGCACGAATCGGTAGGCGCCCTCGACGCCGGCCTCGGTCCATTCGAGGTCGCGCTCGGGCGGGCTGTCGGAGAGCATGAACCAGCGCGCGGTGTCGGCGCCGTAGCCTTCGATGATGCCGGCCGGGTCCACCACGTTCTTCTTCGACTTGCTCATCTTCTCGGAGCGGCCGACCGCGACCGGGCGCCCGCCGGGATCGACCCAGCGGCCGCCCTCTTCCTTGCGCACCTCGTCGGGCGAGAGCCAGCGGCCTTCGGCATCCTGGTAGGTTTCG